>NZ_CAXUCH010000320.1:0-4051 GCF_964249325.1 uncultured Mycobacterium sp.
CGCTGAGCAATTCCGTGCCCGCGCCGAGCAACTGGAACGTCAGGCCCAAAAGGCCGAGGCCGCGGGGCGCACCAAAGAAGCCGACGAGGCGAAGGCGAGCGCCGAGCAGTGGCGGCAGTGGGCTGAAGCCGCCGCCGACGCGCTGACCCGCAAGCCTTAAGGCTGCTCGCCCCCGGAGGGGTCCGGCGGTTTGTTCTCGTCGTGGTTCTCCAGGCTTTCCAGCAGCGTTTTGGACTGGTGATGCGCGGCGGCGCGGCGGCGCTGCTCCTCGGCGGCAAGTTGAACGATGGTGCGCGACCACACCACGCGCGCCCAGTGAAACGTCAGCACGATCACGGTGATCCACGAGACGATCAAGCCAACACCCGGACCTGGATGGCCCGCTGCCACGGTTTGCCGCGACCAGACCGCCAGCAGCCCGACCGCGCTGGCGACCGCCGAGCCGGCCAGCGCCACCCAAGCCAGCGCCCAGCGCCGGGTCAGCAACGCCAGCATCGAAAAGCCCACGCCGAATACCAGTGTGAGCCAGCCGAAGACCCGCGAGGGCAGCGCCAACGCAGCAGCGGCCGCGCCGTGGCTGGCGAAGAGCACATCCCATCCGCGGACATCACCGGTGTGCGGCAACATGAACGAGCCCAGCAGCACAAACACCAAGATCGCGACGACGAAACCCCTTACGCCGGGGTCGATCTCACGCGCGATGCGGCGCTCGGCATCCTCGATGTCGGACCGGAAGGCGTCGAATTCCCCCGAGTGCTCCCCGTCGTTCATCGGCCGCACCCAATGGGTTCGGCGGAAGGCGCGGGCCGTCCTATGCCGGGCATACCGAGACCGACGCCGCCGGGCCGCTGCTCGTACGCGTCACCGGCCGGGGTGCGGCGATGCGAGACGATGCCGGCGTCTGCGATGAGGTGGTGCGGCGCAGCGCCGGTGACCACGGTGGTGACGATGTCGCCGGGACGCACCCGCTGGCCGCCGGGCGCGAAGTGCACCAACCGGCCGTCGCGGGCCCGTCCGCTCATCCGCTCGGTGCGACTGTCCTTGCGGCCTTCGCCGGAGGCAACGAGCAGTTCGACGGTGTGGCCGATCTGGGCCCGGTTCTCCTCCAGCGCGATTTGCTCCTGCACGGCCACCAGCCGCTGGTAGCGTTCTTGCACAACGTCTTTGGGCAGCTGTCCGCCGAGGTCGGCGGCCGGGGTGCCGGGGCGTTTGGAGTACTGGAAGGTGAAAGCGCCCGCGAACCTCACCCGTCGCATCACCTCCAGCGTGGCGGCGAAGTCTTCCTCGGTTTCACCGGGAAAGCCGACGATCACGTCGGTGGTGATGGCGGCGTGGGGCATTGCCGCGCGAACGCGGTCGATGATGCCGAGATACCGTTCGGCGCGGTAGGAGCGCCGCATCGCACGCAAAATCCGGTCGGAGCCCGACTGCAGCGGCATGTGCAGGGCCGGGCAGACGTTGGGCGTTTCGGCCATCGCCTCGATGACGTCGTCGGTGAATTCCGCCGGATGCGGTGAGGTGAACCGGACCCGTTCGAGGCCGTCGATGCGTCCGCATGCCCGCAGCAGCTCGGCGAAGGCGCCGCGGTTGCGGGCCAACCGCGGGTCGGCGAACGAGACCCCGTAGGCGTTGACGTTCTGGCCCAGCAGCGTGACCTCGAGCACGCCGGCGTCCACCAACGACTGCACCTCGGCGAGGATGTCGGCCGGGCTGCGGTCGACCTCCTTACCCCGCAGCGAAGGCACGATGCAGAAAGTGCAGTTGTTGTTGCAGCCGACGGAAATGGAAACCCAAGCCGCATAAGCCGATTCACGGGCTGCCGGCAGTGTGGACGGGAAAATCTGCAACGCCTCGGCGATTTCTACTTGGGCGACCTTGTTGTGCCGCGCCCGCTCCAGCAGGGTGGGCAGCGACCCGATGTTGTGGGTGCCGAAGACCACATCGACCCACGGCGCCTTGTGCAGCAGCGCGTCTCGGTCCTTTTGCGCCAGGCAGCCCCCGATCGCGATCTGCATCTCCGGGTTGTGCCGCTTGCGCGGGGCCAAATGACTTAGGTTGCCGTACAGCTTGTTGTCGGCGTTCTCCCGGACGGCGCAGGTGTTGAAGACCACCACGTCGGCGTCGGCGCCCTCGGGCGCCCGCAGGTAGCCGGCGGCTTCCAGCAAGCCCGCCAATCGCTCGGAATCGTGGACGTTCATCTGACAGCCGTAGGTGCGCACCTGGTAGGTACGCGCCGACCCCGACACGGGCCCGGCCAGGCCCGCCGCGTCTGCCGCCGTCGAAGTCACGCGGCCCATGGTACGGCGGTTGGAGCTGGAGCTGGGCTACACCCGTCGACGCTCCCGCTCGGCCGCCAGCTCGGCGCTGACCACGTCATAGGCCAGGGTTGGGTCGTAACCGCGACGCACCAGCATCGCGGCCAACCGCCGGCTCACCCGCTCGTCATCGTCGCCCAAGGTCTCGCGCCGCAACCTGGCCCGCACGAGCTGCTCAGCGCGCTGCCGCTCCACACCGGCGTCGATTCCGCCCAGGACCGCGGTGATCACGTCGTCATCGACGCCCTTGCTATGCAGCTCAGCGGCCAGTGCGCGCTTGCCTTTTCCTGCATTGGCTCGCCGGGAATGTACCCAGTTTTCGGCGAAGCCGGTGTCGTCGACCAGTCCGACGGCGGCCAGCCGGTCCAGCACCCGGTCGCTGATGTCGGCCGGATATCCCCGTTTGGCGAGCTGGCCGGCCAGTTCCGCGCGAGTACGGGATCGCGCGGTGAGCAGACGCAGGCACAATGCCCGCGCCTGCTCCTCGCGAGACGGCTCAGAAATCGACGGGTGCGGGCAAGACGTCGTCATCGGTCACCACTGCGCCAATGCCGAGCTTTTCCTTGATCTTCTTCTCGATCTCGTTGGCCACGTCGGTGTTCTCCAGCAGAAACGTGCGGGCATTCTCCTTGCCCTGCCCGAGCTGCTCGCCCTCGTAGGTGAACCAGGAGCCGGACTTGCGGATGAAGCCCTGGTCCACGCCCATGTCGATCAGCGAGCCTTCCCGGCTGATGCCCTTGCCGTACAGGATGTCGAACTCGGCCTGCTTGAACGGTGGCGACACCTTGTTCTTGACGACCTTGACCCGGGTCCGGTTGCCCACCGCTTCGGTGCCGTCCTTGAGCGTCTCGATCCGCCTGACGTCCAGGCGAACTGAAGAGTAGAACTTCAATGCCTTTCCGCCCGTAGTCGTTTCGGGAGAACCGAACATCACGCCGACTTTCTCCCGCAGCTGGTTGATGAATATCGCCGTGGTGCCCGAATTGCTCAGTGCGCCGGTCATTTTCCGCATCGCCTGGCTCATCAGCCGGGCCTGCAGGCCGACGTGGCTGTCACCCATCTCGCCTTCGATTTCGGCGCGTGGCACCAGCGCGGCCACCGAGTCGACGACCAGAATGTCCAGCGCGCCGGAGCGGATCAGCATGTCGGCGATCTCAAGTGCCTGTTCACCGGTGTCGGGCTGGCTGACTAGCAGCGAATCGGTGTCCACACCCAGCCTCTTGGCGTACTCGGGATCCAGCGCGTGCTCGGCGTCGATGAACGCCGCGATACCGCCTGCGGCCTGGGCGTTGGCCACCGCATGCAGCGCGACGGTGGTCTTACCCGAGGACTCCGGGCCGTAGATCTCCACGATCCGTCCGCGCGGCAGACCGCCGATGCCCAGCGCCACGTCCAGCGCGATAGATCCAGTCGGAATGACCGAGATCGGTTGACGCACCTCGTCGCCGAGGCGCATCACCGAACCTTTGCCATAACTCTTCTCGATCTGGGCCATCGCCAGCTCGAGAGCTTTCTCCCGGTCCGGGGCTTGCGTCATGATGATGCCTCTCCTGTAGTCGGTGTTCGGTTGACCGGTATTGGTCAGTGGCCGTGACGCTAGAACAGCCCACCGACAAGTCGACGTCTTCGTACGCTCACCACAGTAGCGAACGTGTGTTCGACAGCAAGTAGGCGCGCCGAGCGCGTTGACTCGTCAGAAATGCGCGCGAAAGGGTGCTTCGTTGCCTCATCGAAAA
>NZ_CAXUCH010000321.1:0-3582 GCF_964249325.1 uncultured Mycobacterium sp.
CTATGCGACCGCCGCGGCCGCATAGTCGTGGCCGTCGGTGGGCTCCCCTGGCAGCGCGAGAAGCAGGCCGCCGGGAGTGGCTTTCCGGGAGGCGAATTCGACGGCGCCGGTGACCTGCAGCTGGGCGGCGGCCTCCGGGGAGATGTCGGCAAGTTCGCCGGCGACGATGTCGGCGATCTGCGCGACGGTCAGGGCTATCACCGGCGCCGCTCCTCCAGCGCGGCGGCGAGTTCCAAGCGGTCGTCGAACGGACGGATCTGCCCGCCGGCGCTTTGCCCGGTTTCATGTCCTTTTCCGGTGACCAGCACGACATCACCCGTGCAGGCCCAGCCGACGGCGTGCCTGATCGCCTCGCGCCGATCGCCGACCTCGATGACTTCGGCGGCAGTCTGGGCTTGGGCGGCGCCGGCCAGGATTTCACGGCGGATCGAGGCCGGATCCTCGGTGCGCGGGTTGTCGTCGGTAACGACGACCAGATCGGCCAGCTCGGCGGCAATCCTGCCCATCGACGCCCGCTTGCCGGCGTCGCGATCGCCGCCCGCGCCGAACACCACCGCCAGCCGGCTATCTGTGCGGCGCAACGTGGTCAGCACCGCTTCGAGGGCGCCCGGCTTATGCGCATAGTCGACCAGCGCCAGGAAGTCCTGCCCGCGGTCGATCTGCTCGAGCCGCCCCGGCACCCGAACATCCCGCAGGCCGGTGGCCGCCTGCTCGGGCGAGACGCCGACCGTGTCCAAAATGGCAACTGCCACTAGGCAATTGGCGATGTTGTAGCGGCCCGGCAGCGGTATGCCGAGCCGGTGGTGCACGCCTGCCGGGTCGACCGCGGTGAATTCCTGGCCGGCGGCGCCCATTGGCGCGATGTCCTCGGCGCGCCAGTCCGCGGCCTGGTTGGTCGTGCTGACGGTGATCGCGTCACCGGCCCGGGCGGCCATCGCCCGGCCGGCGTCATCGTCGACGCAGACCACTGCGGTGTGTGCGCGCAGCTTGGAGGCTCGGTCGAACAACCGGGCCTTGGCCTCGAAGTAGTCGGCCATGCTGGGGTGAAAGTCCAGGTGGTCGCGAGACAGGTTGGTGAAGCCGGCGACCGCGAAACGGATGCCGTCGACGCGGCTCAATGCCAGCGCGTGACTGGACACCTCCATCACGACGGTGTCCACACCACGTTCGGCCATCGCAGCCAGCTGCGCTTGCAGATCGGGCGCCTCCGGGGTGGTCAATCCCCCGGGAATGTCGTCGCCGTCGATGCGGATACCGATCGTGCCGACCAGTCCCGCCGTCCGGTCGCCGGCGCGCAAACCGGCTTCCACCAAATAAGTCGTCGTCGTCTTACCAGACGTTCCAGTCACCCCGATGACGGTCACCCGCTCGGAGGGATGCCCGTAAACCGTAGCGGCCAATTCGCCCAGCACCTCGCGAGGCGACGGGTGAATCAAAACCGGTAGGCCCGGGTGGTCGGCCATCTCGGCGACTCCCGCGGCATCGGTGAGCACCGCGATGGCGCCGTGTTCATTGGCGTCACGGATATAGCGGGCACCATGCGTGGTCGCGCCGGGCAGCGCGGCGAACAAGTCGCCCGGCTGGGCGTCTTGGGCACGCAGCGTGACGCCGGTGATTCGCAGCTCGGGGACGACGCTGTCCTCGGCCGGTACCGCCCCGACCATTGCGGCCAGCGCCGGCAGCGGCACGCCGGCGCCGACGCGGGGCCGCAGCGCTGTGGGCACCTTCATCACCTCCGTCGCTGCCATCAGATCATCATGATTTCAGCCATGACACAGTACCTAGCAGTCCCGTTAAGCGGAGCCCTCGCTGCAAGGATGACCCGAACCAATCCGGAGCGGACGCAAAAGGCATCGGCCGACTAGGCGCGGACCTACATGCCTCTGTTGGTTCGCCGCTAGGTTGCTTGCAGTGTCAGGGGCGGGCCGGGGTCAGGCGACAGCGGAACGTTTTCGCGTTGCAGCAACCAAGCCGCGATGTTGTGGAACAGCGGGGCCGCCGTGTGTCCGGGTGCGCCGTCTGAGGAGCGCTGCGGGTTGTCCATCATGATGCCAACGACGTAGCGGGGATTGTCGGTGGTGGCCATCCCGGCGAACGTGATCCAGTAGACGTCGTCGAAGTAGCAACCGCAGGCGGGGTTGATCTGCTGCGCGGTGCCGGTTTTCCCGGAGATCTGGTAGCCCTCCACCGCCGCCGCCGGCCCGGTGCCCTGCTGATAGCCCATCGGGTCGCGTTGCACGACGGCGCGCAGCATGTTGCGCACAGTCTGCGCGGTTTGCGGAGACACCACTCGAACACCTTCGGGGCGCGGTTCTTCGGTGCGTGTCCCGTCGGGTGCGACGGTCGCCTTGATGATGCGCGGCGGCATCCGCAGCCCGTGGTTGGCGATGGTCTGGTACATACCGGTCATTTGCAGCAAGGTCATCGAAAGACCTTGGCCAATAGGCAGGTTGGAGAACGTGCTGCCCGACCATTGGTCGATCGGCGGAACCAGCCCCGCACTTTCGCCGGGCAGCCCCACATTGGTGCGTTGGCCCAGCCCAAATTTCTTGAGCATGTCGAACCAGCGTTCGGGGCCTACCCGCTGTGCCAGCATCAGCGTGCCCACGTTGGACGACTTTCCGAACACACCCGTTGTGGTGTAAGGCATTACGCCGTGGTTCCAGGCGTCGTGCACAGTGACACCGCCCATGTGGATCGAGCCCGGCACCGAAAGCACCTCGTCGGGATTGGTCAGGCTGTATTCGATTACCGACGAGGCGGTGATGACCTTGTTGACCGAGCCAGGCTCATACGGGGAGGACACCGCAAGGTTGCCTAGCTGCCGATCGCCCTGACGTCCGATGTCTTGCGACGGGTCGAAGGTGTTGTCGTTGGCCATGGCCAGCACTTCGCCGGTCTTGGCGTCCAGCACAACCGCCGACACGTTGCGCGCCCCGGAGGCGTTTTTGGCTTGCTGCACCTGCTGCTGGACATAGAACTGGATGTCGTTGTCGATGGTCAGCTGAACGGTCGAGCCGTTGACCGCCCTGTGCCGATTGCGATAGCTACCAGGGATCACCACGCCGTCGGATCCACGGTCATAGGTGACCGACCCATCGGTTCCGGCCAGCACCGCATCCAGCGAGTCCTCCAGGCCAAGCAGACCGTGACCGTCCCAGTCGATTCCGCCGACAATGTTGGCCGCCAGCGATCCACCCGGATACTGACGCAGATCTTGGCGCTCGGCACCTACTTCCGGGAATTTCGTGGTGATCGCCGTGGCGATAGCCGGATCGACGGCGCGGGCCAGATAGACGAATGTCTCGTCACTGTTCAGTTTCTTGAAAACCGTTGCCTGGTCAGGCTTGTTGTTCAGCCGAAGCGCGACTTCCTTGGCGATATCGTGCAGCCGCTGCTGCGGATCGGGTGCTTTCGCATTCTTTTGCTTGGCTTCGGCAAGCTGCTTGTGGATGCGCCGCGGTTGGAATGTGAGCGCGCGGGCTTCGATGGTGAACGCCAGTTGGTCGTTGTTGCGGTCGACGATGCTTCCGCGCACGGCTTTTTCGACGTCGGTGACTTTAAGTTGTCCAGCGGCCTCCG
>NZ_CAXUCH010000321.1:3592-3993 GCF_964249325.1 uncultured Mycobacterium sp.
ACGCAGCCCGGCGGCACGGGGCACCTGCAAATAGAACAGCTGGGCAGCCGCGACGAGCAACGCGATGAAGACGACAGCATTGCCCGCCCGGTGTCGAAATATGAACGATGCGCCGCGCGTTCCCAGGTTGATTGCCTGGCGGGTGCGCCGGTCGCGGGCCGAGTGGCCCTGCGGACCAACGTTTCCGCGAAGCTCTGTGCGGGATTTGCCCGCTTTCATCACTTTTGGCGGTTTTTTCTTGGACTTGTCGACTTTGCGTGCTTTTCGGGTGTCGCGTGCACTGCCCGCCGTCTGCGACGGGCGCGCTCGCGAGCGATCGCCGCGGCTCACCGGGGAGTGCCAGGGGGTGTGACGGTTACCGGGCCGAACTGTTCGCCGCTGGATGGCGCAGCCAACGGGAT
>NZ_CAXUCH010000322.1:0-2068 GCF_964249325.1 uncultured Mycobacterium sp.
GTGTCCACACCATCAGCGCCACTCCGGCGCCGCTGACCGCCGCAAGTGCCGCACTGCGCCGCCGCCAGGTCAGCACCGCGGTTACCAGGACCGCCGGCAGCATCCACACCCAGTGGTGTGACCACGACACCGGCGAAACCACCAGCCCAAACAGGGCGACACAGATGACCGCCAAGGCTGGCTCACCGGCGCGAAGCGCCCGTCGCGTCGCCCATATCGTTACGGCCAGCACGAGCAGGCACCCGAGCGCCCACAGCAGGAAGCGTTCCGGCTCGCCCAGGCCGGACCGGGCTAACGCGCCTGCAATGTTTTGGTTGGTATTCAGCGTGGCTGCGCCGATCCGATCGGTGTTGCGCACTGTGTTGGTCCAGTACTCCCAGGAGTCGCGCCAGGCGAGCACGAAACCGGCCAGCGTCGCCGCCGCAAAAGAGCACCCGGCAGTCAGCGCGGCGCGCCGGTCGCGGCGCAACAGGAAATACAGCAGGAACACCGCGGGAGTGAGTTTCAGCGCGATGCCCAGCCCCAGCAGCACACCGCGGGGCCACGCCGTGCGGCGTGGCAGGCAGTCGGCGATCACCAGCGTCATCAGCACCACGTTGATCTGACCGTAGGCGAAGTTCGACTTGATCGGCTCCAGCCAGATCACCGCAGCTGCCACCACCGCCAGCGCCAACCACCATCGGCGCCACCAGGCCGGCCCGGCCAGCAGACGCGAGGAGCCCCAGGCATCGAGGCGGGTCAGCAGGACCATGATCGAGACGATCAGCAGCACCAGCGTCGTACAGGTGATCGCAACACTGGCAGCCGGCATCCGCAACCAGGCGAACGGGCAGAACACGATGGCGGCCAGCGGGGGGTAGGTGAACGGCAGGTTCAGCCCGATAGGCGTGTGAAACATTGCGTCTTTGTACAGCGGGCGGTTGTCCAACCAGGCCCGTGCGCCCATCTGATAGACGTCGATGTCGATCCGGTAGGGGATGTGTCCCAGCAGCCGCCAACTCGCGTAGCTCAACGCCGCGATGGCCAGCAGCGGAAGCACACACCACACGGCGATCCGCCCGATGATCGCCCGCCACGCGCCCATGTCGGGCGACCCCTGTCCGCTCATGTCGGAGAACACCCTATCGGTGTTGCGTGCACATCAAAGCGGCATGGTTAGCCGCACCGGGCGCGCGGTGGGCGTACGTTTTCTTAGGTGCTCCAGTGGTTGCAACACGACATCATCGAGCGCGGTCGATTGCCGTTGCTGTGCTGCCTCGTCGCCTTCATTCTGACTTTTGCCGTGACGCGCAGCTTCGTGCGCTACATCCGTCACCGAGCCGACGCCGGGCTGCCGCCGAAATGGTGGCAGCCGCGGAACATCCACATCGGGTCGATGCATCTCCACCACGTGGTCATTGGCGTGGTGTTGGTGATGATCTCCGGTGTGACGTTGGTGACCTTGTCCATCACCGGAAACCAATATGAAGTCACCGCAGCAGCAACGTTTTTCGGCATCGGTGCGGCCCTTGTGCTCGACGAGTACGCGTTGATACTGCATTTGTCCGACGTCTACTGGGAAGAGGACGGCCGCACCTCGGTGGACGCGGTGTTCGCCGGTGTCGCGGTGGGCGGACTGCTGGTGCTCGGCTTGCACCCGCTGATGTTCTTCCTGGCCGCCTGGCAGGACACCCATTCGCCGCTGATGCACGCCGCGGTCATTGCCGGGTTGGTGCTGACACCGCCGCTGGCCGTGGTGGTGCTGCTCAAAGGCAAGGTGTGGACCGGTCTGATCGGCATGTTCTTCGTTGTGCTGCTGGTCGTCGGGGCCATCCGGTTGTCGCGTCCACATGCTCCGTGGGCCCGTTGGCGATACAACACCCAGCTCGACAAGATGCGGCGCGCCCTGGAACGGGAACGCAACCTGCGCCGCCCGGTCGTCGGGGTCAAGCTGTGGCTGCAGAACATGGTTGCTGGTACGCCGCGGCTGCCCGACGAGGACATGGTCGACGCGGAACTGGACCGCGAGGTGCACGCCGCCCCACCACCCGAAGGAATCCAGCGCGCCCTTGCAAGCGGCAGCGGCGGC
>NZ_CAXUCH010000322.1:2078-2693 GCF_964249325.1 uncultured Mycobacterium sp.
AGGGCTCGGCACGTGCGGTATTTCTACGACACGGAGTTCATCGAAGACGGCCGCACCATCGACCTGATCTCCATCGGGGTAGTGGCCGAGGACGGCCGCGAATACTATGCCGTATCCACTGAATTCGACCCCGAGCGGGCCGGCAGCTGGGTGCGCACCCATGTGCTGCCCAAGCTTCCGCCACCGGCTTCGCAGTTGTGGCGTTCCCGCTCGCAGATCCGCTGGGACCTGGAGCGGTTCTTGGGCGTCGATGCGGGTGAGCCGATCGAGCTGTGGGCCTGGGTCGGCGCCTACGACCATGTGGCGCTATGCCAGCTGTGGGGCCCGATGACCCAGCTGCCGACGGCGATGCCGCGGTTTACCCGTGAACTCCGCCAGTTGTGTGAAGAGCGGGGGTGTCCGCGGATGCCACGCCGTCCCGCCGATACCCACGACGCCCTCGTCGACGCCCGTGACCAGCTGCGACGGTTTCGGCTAATCATCGCGACCGGTGACCCGGCCGGGCGCGCAGCGCCGGACTGAGCGCTGCGCGACCCTGGTGCTCTGGGCGGTCGAACGCCGCCGGCCAGTACGATGAACGGATGAACTGGACTGTCGACATTCCGATCGACCAGT
>NZ_CAXUCH010000322.1:2703-3981 GCF_964249325.1 uncultured Mycobacterium sp.
ACGGTGCCGTCGGAGATTGTGCGGCTGCAAGAGCTGCTGGCTCAAGTCGCCCGCGGCGAGGCCTTCCTGCTGCAGGGCGGCGACTGCGCGGAGACGTTCACCGACAACACCGAGCAACATATCCGCGGCAATATCCGCACCTTGCTGCAGATGGCGGTCGTGCTGACCTACGGTGCCAGCTTGCCGGTGGTCAAGGTGGCCCGGATCGCAGGCCAATACGCCAAGCCCCGGTCGGCCGACATCGACGCGCTGGGCCTGCTGTCCTACCGGGGGGACATGATCAACGGGTTCGCCCCGGACTCCACCGCCCGCGAGCATGACCCGTCGCGGCTGGTGCGCGCCTACGCCAACGCCAGCGCGGCGATGAATCTGGTGCGGGCGCTGACGTCGTCGGGGCTGGCGTCACTGGACCGGGTGCTCGACTGGAACCGGGAATTCGTGCGCACCTCGCCGGCCGGCGCGCGCTACGAAGCGCTGGCCTCCGAGATCGAGCGCGGGCTGGCGTTCATGAGCGCCTGCGGGGTGGCCGACCGCAACCTCGAGACGGCCGAAATCTACGCCAGCCATGAGGCGCTGGTGCTCGACTACGAGCGCGCCATGCTGCGGCTCTCTGCAGAGCCCGACGGTAAGCCGAAGCTCTACGACCTCTCGGCGCACTACGTCTGGGTCGGGGAGCGGACCCGCCAGCTCGACGGGGCGCACATCGCCTTCGCCGAAGTCATCGCCAACCCGATCGGCGTCAAGATCGGCCCGACGATGACTCCGGAGCTGGCCGTCGAATATGTCGAGCGGCTTGACCCGCACAACAAGCCGGGCCGGCTGACGTTGGTGAGCCGGCTGGGTAACAACAAGGTGCGTGATCTTTTGCCGTCGATCATCGAGAAGGTTCAGGCAACCGGTCACCAGGTGATTTGGCAGTGCGATCCGATGCACGGCAACACCCACGAATCGTCCAACGGCTACAAAACCCGGCATTTCGACCGCATTGTCGACGAAGTGCAGGGCTTCTTCGAGGTGCACCGGGCGTTGGGCACTCACCCGGGTGGTATTCACGTCGAGATTACCGGCGAGGACGTGACGGAATGTTTGGGTGGGGCGCAAGACATTTCGGACACCGACCTGGTAGGCCGCTACGAGACCGCCTGTGACCCGCGGCTGAATACGCAGCAGTCGCTGGAGTTGGCGTTCCTGGTCGCCGAGATGCTGCGCGACTAGAAGCCGGCCAGCAGGCCGCTTAGGTTGCTGCCGACGGTCCACCCCGCGGCGGCGCAGGCCGAT
>NZ_CAXUCH010000323.1:0-3980 GCF_964249325.1 uncultured Mycobacterium sp.
CTCCGACGGCGGGTTCATGGGCGGCGGCGGGCGGTTCTAGCAGGCGCGCAGCCGGAGCGCCAGGTAGTCGGCGACCGCGTCGATCGCGATCCGCTCCTGCCCCATGGTGTCGCGTTCCCGCACGGTGACCGCATGGTCCTCGAGCGTGTCGAAATCCACTGTCACGCAGAACGGGGTGCCGATTTCGTCTTGGCGCCGGTAGCGCCGCCCGATCGCGCCGGCGTCATCGAACTCGACATTCCAGCATTTGCGCAACTCGGCGGCCAGGTCACGGGCTTTGGGGCTCAAGTCGGCGTGCCGCGACAACGGCAACACCGCAACCTTGACCGGCGCCAGCCGCGGATCCAGTCGCAGCACCGTGCGCTTGTCCATTCCGCCCTTGGCGTTAGGGGCCTCGTCCTCGCTGTAGGCGTCGACCAAAAACGCCATGAACGACCGCGTCAGCCCGGCCGCCGGTTCGATCACGTACGGGATGTAGCGGGTATCGGTGACGTTGTCGTAGAACGACAGGTCGACACCGGAATGCTTTGAGTGCGTAGACAAGTCGAAGTCGGTGCGGTTGGCCACGCCTTCCAGCTCGCCCCACGGGTTGCCGGCGAAGCCGAACTTGTACTCGATGTCGACGGTGCGCGCCGAATAGTGCGACAGCTTGTCTTTCGGGTGCTCCCACAACCGCAGGTTGTCAGGTTTGATACCCAGGTCGATGTACCACTGCAACCGGGTGTCGATCCAATACTGGTGCCATTCCGGCGCGGTGGACGGCTCGACGAAGAACTCCATCTCCATCTGCTCGAACTCGCGGGTGCGGAAGATGAAGTTGCCGGGTGTGATTTCGTTGCGAAAGCTCTTGCCTATCTGGCCGATCCCAAACGGTGGCTTCTTGCGCGCGGTGGTCACCACGTTGGCGAAGTTGATGAAGATGCCCTGCGCGGTTTCCGGCCGCAGGTAGTGCAGCCCCTCCTCTGTCTCGATCGGCCCGAGATAGGTCTTGAGCATCATGTTGAACTCCCGCGGCTCGGTCCACTGGCCTGGCTCGCCGGTGTCGGGGTCGCGAATATCGGCCAGCCCGTTCTCGGGCGGGTGGCCGTGCTTTTGCTCGTAGGCCTCGATGAGGTGGTCGGCGCGGTAGCGCTTGTGGGTGATCAGCGACTCCACCAGCGGATCGTGGAACACCTCGACGTGGCCGGAGGCCACCCACACCTCGCGCGGCAAGATGATAGAGGAGTCCAGGCCCACGACGTCGTCGCGGCCGGTGACCACCGAGCGCCACCACTGTCGCTTGATGTTCTCCTTGAGCTCGACGCCCAGTGGCCCGTAGTCCCACGCCGACTTGACGCCGCCGTAGATTTCGCCGCACGGATACACCAGGCCGCGGCGTTTGGCGAGGTTGGCCACGGTGTCGATGACGGACGCCACGGGCTGGTGCACTCCTGTCTCGGGTGGGGAAGAACGCGGATGGCGGTGAGCCGCGAGCACCAGTCATCGTAGCGATCGGGGCCGCGGTCTTTGACATGCGTCATCGTGCATGTGACAGTGGAGGTCAGCTGACTGCGATTCCCAACGGCCCTGCTCGAAGGTGATGACTCATGTCCCCGTCAACGTCGCCGGTAGCCGACGGCCCGTCGATGGCGGCTGTCGGCTCGGAGCTGGCAGGCGAGCATGAGCACCAGTTCTCGGCATTCCCGGCGCCGCCGCCACGGGAAATCCTGGACGCGGCCGGGGAGCTGCTGCGCGCGCTGGCTGCACCGGTGCGCATCGCGATCGTGCTGCAGTTGCGCGAGTCGCAGCGCTGCGTGCACGAGCTGGTCGACGCGCTGGGCGTACCGCAACCATTGGTCAGCCAGCACTTGAAAATCCTCAAGGCTGCTGGCGTGGTCGCCGGTGAGCGGTCAGGCCGCGAAGTGCTGTACCGGCTGGCCGACCACCACTTGGCGCACATCGTCATCGATGCGGTCGCTCACGCCGGTGAGGATCGCTCATGACTGGTGCCGGTGTCCGCTCCACCCGGCAGCGGGCGGCCATCGCAACGCTGCTGGACAGCCTCGACGACTTCCGCTCGGCCCAAGAACTGCACGACGAGTTGCGTCGCCGCGGCGAAAACATCGGCCTGACCACCGTCTATCGCACGCTGCAGTCGATGGCAGCGACGGGACTGCTGGACACGCTGCGCAATGACACCGGTGAATCCGTCTACCGCCGCTGCTCGACGGACCATCACCACCACCTGGTGTGCCGCAGCTGCGGCTCCACCGTCGAGGTCGGCGATCGCGAGGTCGAGGCCTGGGCCGCCGGCGTGGCAGCCGAACACGGCTTCTCCGATCCCAGCCACACCATCGAGATCTTCGGCACCTGTGCGGCGTGCCGGTAAACCCCGACCTGCCGGCCGCACAAGTCTTCAGCAGCCGCGCCTGCCACCGCACCCTAACCCGTTAGCGCGCGCCGTACCTGCGCCCCGGTGTCGAGCACCATCAGGATCAGCGTGCGCAGCGCGTCGTCGGTCAGGCCGGCGCCGGGGAAGTTGTACCGCAGCATCACGTCGGCGGTTTTGGCCGAGTTGCGCTTTGCGGTCGCCTCGCCGACCTTTTCCACCACGGCCACTGCGCCTAACTGGATTCCGTTCGCTTGCTCGGCCACCCGGTCGCGAAGCTTCTTGTTCAACGGAAGATCCCATGCCAACACTTGGGTGAGCGACACCAGATCGAGGTCCTCGACGACGGTCACCACCCGTAGCGAGGCCAACGTGCCGAGATGGCGGATGGTCAGCGCGCCGTCGGGTTCTTCCTCTACGGGCAGCACCTCGGCCAGCACCGACGTCAGCCGCTGCTGCAGTGAGGGCATCAGGCGCTCCCGAATCGTCGATGGCGGGAGGCGTATTCCTCGCAGGCCGCCCACAAGTCGCGGCGGTCATAGTCGGGCCACAGCTTGTCCTGGAAAATGTATTCGGCGTATGCCGCCTGCCACAACATGAAGTTGCTGGACCGCTGCTCCCCCGAGGTGCGCAGCAGCAAGTCCACATCGGGAATGTCGGGCCGGTGCAGGTGACGGGCGATCGTCCCTTCGGTGATCCGATCAGGATTGAGCTTGCCGGCAGCCGCCTCCCGCGCGATTTGCCTTGCTGCTTCGGTGATTTCGGCCCGGCCGCCGTAGTTCACGCAGTAGTTCACGGTGATCACGTCGTTGTCGGCGGTCATCTGCTCGGCGATCTCGAGTTCTTTGATCACGGTGCGCCACAACCGTGGTCGAGAGCCGACCCATCGTATCCGCACACCGAGCGCCTTCAGGCTTTCGCGGCGGCGCCGCACTACATCGCGGTTGAATCCCATCAAGAAGCGGACCTCTTCGGCCGACCGCTTCCAGTTCTCGGTGGAAAAAGCGAAAAGGCTCAACCACTTGACGCCGAGTTCGATTGCGCCACAAGCGATGTCGATGACAACCGCCTCGCCCATCTTGTGTCCCTCGACGCGCGGCAGTCCGCGCTGGGTGGCCCACCGGCCGTTGCCGTCCATCACGATCGCGACGTGAGTCGGCAGCTGCCCGGCCGGAATTCGCGGCGGGACCGCTTTCGAGGGGTGTTGCGGTGGCCGGCGCGGGCCGCCGGCGGGTGACGGCGGCAGCGCCGGGAAGACCACTGGCCACGTCGACTTGTCCGGGAAGGTCGGGTAGTCGGCTGGCGCGGGAGGCAGCTGCGGAAAGCCGCGCTCAGCTTTCCGCACTGAGCCGCTGCCCCGGTTCCTCACCATGGGCCACATCCTGCCTGACCAGCGAGATCCGATGGGCGGCGACCGCACGGTCGACCCGGTCCATCCGCTCCACCAGCGGCAACGTTCGCAGTTGGCGTTCTAAGTGCCATTGCAGGTGGGCGGCCACCAACCCGCTGACGTGATTGCGGTGCGATTGCGGCGCAGCCAGCGCCGCCTCCCAGTCGCCGTCGCGCAACGCCGACATCAACTCCAGCACCCCCACCGGCGGCTTGGTGGAAC
>NZ_CAXUCH010000324.1:0-3948 GCF_964249325.1 uncultured Mycobacterium sp.
GCCGTGCGGCGGGACCACGGCGTGCGCGAGGTAAAGGTCGTTGTCGCGGACGTGCTTGTAGTAGCCGTGGATGTTCCTCTCGTAATCGCCGAAAAGGCCGGCGCAGACGGACATGCCGGTGACGAAGCTTGCCACGTAGTCCGGCGACCGGCCCAGCAGGCCGTAGCTTGCCTCGGCGATGCGCGCATGCGCGCCGCTGCGCTGCTGCAGTTGCGCCGGCGTACGGGCCTTCAGGAAATACGCGCTGTGACGCTCGCCGTCCTCCTCGTAGCTCAAGGTGTCGCGAAGCGCTGGGCTGCGCTTGAGATCGTAGATCGCGGCGACCGACCGGGCCGCGTTCCGGAATGCCGGGTGCGTCGTCACGTCGGCCACGCGCTCGGAACCGACATAGACGATCCGCCCGTCACGGAGCCCTTGAAGGTAATCCTTGCCAGACCTCAACATTGCGAATTCCTTTCGAACCAAGGGAGGATCAATCACCAGGCACCGGGTTACGCACCCACGGAAAGCATGGAGGGTCATTTCGCCCTGTTCTCGGTTGTGGTGCTCTGGGCCAACGACCTAGCCGCGCGTGGCCTTGTCCTACCCAGGCGCGCCGCCTGGTATGCTAAGCGCGCCGTCTCCTTTTCCGACGCGCTCGCCGCCGTCCGCCGCCAGCTTTGGATCGCACAGGCTTTCTCGACATCACTGCATGTCCAGAACACCGCAACAATCCCGTGCGTGTTCCTCGACAGGCTCACCGTGGTCGCATGCTACCCAGCCTGAAATGGCCAAAGTCGAGCTAAGTACATGCGTCCTGATCAGAGAGACTTGGTATTATTCACAGTCGGCCGAGATCAACTTCTCGTGGATGCCGCACGGTCCCGAAGTTCCGTACGGAGTACCTTGCCTATGGCGTTCCTCGGGAGCTGATCTACAACGATGAAGCCACTGGGTCGCTTGTAACTTGCCAGTTCCGTGGCGCACAATGTCAGTAGTTCTGATGTGTCTAGTCCTTGAGCGTTGCCTTCAATGAAAGCAACGGGTGTCTGTCCCCACACGTCCGAGGGTGCCGCGACTACAGCGACTTGACGGACCTGCGGTGACTTCCGGAGCACCCGTTCTATCTCTGCGGGATAAACATTCTGGCCCCCGCGCACGATCATATCAAGTCGCCGATCGACAACCCATATAAATCCGTCATTGTCCTGAAAGCCGAGGTCGCCCGTGGTGAGCCAACCGTCCTTCACTGTTTCGGCCGTCGCCTCGCCATTCCGCCAATACCCCTGCATCAATCCGTCGCAAGCGACCTGGATCATGCCTACTTCGTCCACGACCGCAGCTGCACGCTTCGCGTCGTCGCGAACGACACGCACCGAATAGCCAGGAAACGGTCGTCCAACGCACACGCCGCCGTCATGCCCGGCATGCGTGCGGTCGTCCTCCGGCCACCTGTGCAGCACGTGGCCCGCCTCGGTGATGCCGAAGATGGTGTGCGGAAACACCCCGAGGGCGTCATGCATTTGCCTCGGGAGGTGTTCGGGTAAAGGGGCGCCGGCGCTGATCACGGACCGGAGCGTGCCGCCCTTCAAAGAGGCAAATTCCCGATCCTGCAGCAGCAAGGTGATCATCGCGGGGACCAGCGCGGTGCTTTCCACGCCCCATCGCCGGACGGCGTTGATAAACGCGCGAGGCGTGAACGAGTCAAGGATGCCGACCACGCCAAGCGCTGCCAAGCAGTTGAATGCGAACATAACGCTGCCATGAAACAGAGAGGCCGCGTTGAGAAACACCGAGCCGGGCGCAGCCCGGAATTCTGCTGCCCACGACAGGGACTGGAATTGAAAGTAACGCTGATCGACCGTGACGCCCTTCGGCCGTCCCGTTGTCGCGGATGTATGGAATATCGCAACCGGATCGGTCACGCCGCCTGCGCTGGAAGCGACCTCCGGCTGAACGGCAAGGTCGGCGACGGTCTCGATCGGCACCGTGGCCAGCGACGATCCGAGTGCGGACAGCCTCGCCCTGCCCCGAGCGTCGGCGACCGCAACGGCGGGTGACATAGCATCGAGGATGTAGCTCAGTTCCGAGTCGGCCAACGCCGAATTGACCGGCATGGCAATGCCTCCCGCCAACGCGCAAGCGAAGTGCGCCGTGATGACTTCCACCCTGCTGCCGCTGAGCAGCAGGACGCGGTCCGCCCGGCGACTTGACGACCGGAGCACGCTCGCCAACGCGCGCGCCTCGCGGTTGAGTTGCTCCCACGTGACGTCCCGACGAAGATCGCGCAGGCAAATCTGGTTGGGCGTGCGTTGGTTGCCGCGCGTGAGAACCTGTTCAAACCACATGGCCGCTCCCGGTCTTGTAGCGGTGCAGCAATGCCGCAAGTTCTTTCAGCGAAGTGATGGAAGACATCTCGGCGTCGTCGATTTCGACGCCGAGATGCTTTTCGCATTCGAACAGCAAGCGTATGATCTCGCCTGAGTTCACCCCTGCATCCAGGAAATCCTTCGTCTCATCGATCTGCCATGCGAGATCAGGCGCATCCATTGCGGCGGCAAGAAGACGTCGGGCCTCATCCATGCAGGACGTTTGCGGGGCGTTGTCGGGTGTCACGATGTTTACCTCGTTGTCGCACTGACGATGCCGATCATGGGAAGCGGACGTTGTTGAGCGTCATGCATGAGCGCTGACGCGTCGTCCGCGACGCAAGGCAGAAGACGATTGAACCTGCCGCCCAAACAGTGCGACGCGAACTCGTCATGAGACGGCAGACGCCGTCCGCCGGACAGCCCCGTCGGCATGGCTGCGAGCCCTACGTCGATGGTCTTCCATCGGCCATCCTCATGAACCTCGCACCAAGCATGGTCGCTGCCCACGAGACCCAGGATGAAGCCGCGCCGGGCGCGGGCTTGCACGCCGGCGCCTCGTAGGCGATCTGCCATCACTCGACTGATCACCATGCAATCAGCTATGCCCATCCGCCACGCCAGCCAGTGCTCGGCGCGCAATGGCTCACTGATCGCTTGGTGTATTATCTCGCCTGAACGCAGTTGGTGAAGTATATCTTCGTAGATGTCCTGCACGACCGGACTTGCGACAGGGTCGTACACGCCATCGATGCCGACGTCGATCACGTACCCACCGGATCGCTCGACTCGATCGTCTGTCGGCCACTGTATTGAGCCATCGAAATAAGTAACGCCAGCGCTCGTGAAATCCGGGATGCGGACCGTGCACGACCCAAACCGGCCAGCATCCGGCAGATGCACCTTCAGCTTCCACCTTTGCGGCCCCAGCCAAGTCGAGCTTGGCTGGCGGGAGAACCGCAAGAGCGTGGTCGCGTTGCGCTCGGGAACCGTCATGCCCGAACTGGAATAGCGGCCCACGTTCATGACGTCGAAGTAGTCGAAGCAAGGACCATCGGCGGTTTGCGAACTGCTTAGGCCATACTCAGTCAGCGACAGCACTTCGTCAGGAGTGCATCGGAGCATGTTGGCGGCTGCATGGGGGTCCATGTCGTATGCAGCCCATCGCGTCGGCATGCATTTGAACCTTTCCAGCGCGCGAACAAGATGCGCAATTTCACTCGGTGCGTTCATGAATACCCTTTCAGTCTTGGCCTTTGGCCGAACTGATCACCCGCGTCACCGGAACGTCGCAATCACGCTACTCGATCCGCATGGCTAGTGGCGGCCGCATTTGCCCACAACGTTGGGCGGGTGTCTCATTCCCGCAGCGAGTAGGCAGACCCATATCTTGGCAACGGCCAGCGTGGCAACGCTCAGCATAAGGTTCACGCCGATCTTTCGCGTGAGACCGTCTTAAACAGACTGATAAAGGACTGATTTCTTAGAAACGTTCTGGCCCACTTATTGACCCGGCCAGGGCGGTCTTGGGGTGAGGGGCAGGCGCACCACCTGGCTGGGATGGTTCATGTGGACATGCGCAAGCTGCCGGCGGCAGCGC
>NZ_CAXUCH010000325.1:0-2656 GCF_964249325.1 uncultured Mycobacterium sp.
GTGTCGGCGTTCATCGAGGACGTGACCGAGACCGCCGGCCGCCACGCGGCCCGCTCACCCGGCGCCCGCCTCGACCCGCCACTGCTGCTCGCATTGGATGAGATCGCCAGCCTCGCCCCGCTCCCGTCCCTGCCGACCTTGATGTCGGATGGCGGCGGGACCGGGATCACGACGTTGACGGTGCTTCAGTCGATGGCGCAGGCCCGGCAGAAGTGGGGCGAGAACCAAGCCGCCGCGATCTCTGACACCGCGATCGTCAAGATCGTCCTCGGTGGGGAGTCCAATAGCCGCGACCTCCAAGACCTCTCCACCTTGATCGGCGAGCGCGACGAGACCACCGACTCGACCACCACCGACGCCACCGGCGGCCGGTCGCATCAGCGCTCGATCCGTCGGGTGCCGATCCTCCCGCCCGACGCGCTGCGGACGATGCCGTTCGGGCTCGGAACGATCCTGCTGCGCGCCGCCCCGCCGATCGTGACCGACCTACGCCCGTGGACCGGCCGCAAGGACGCAGACCAGCTCACCGCCGATCGCCGTCAGATCGAGCAGACGCTACGCGCCGCCGCCTGAGCCGGTAGCCGCCCGGCCGGGCGGTGGGGAGTGGTCGCGCACCTCTCGGGTGGAGCACCAGCCGGTGCTCGTTCATGACCCGAGCGTGGGAGGTACACCGTGGCGATCAGGACTTCACCGTCGATCAACGGGTTCATCGCCAGCGACCCGCGACTGACGTTCAACGACAACGGCGAGGCACGCTTCTACGCCCGCATCGGACAGAACCACTACCGCCGCGAGGACGACGGGAGCTTCACCGAGCTGGAGCCGACCTTCCACGACCTGGTGCAGTTCGGCAAGGGCGCCGAGCTGTCCGCCGAGCGGTTCCGCAAAGGCGACAACTTCCTCGCGCAAGGCTACGTGCGCGACCACACCCGCATCGTCGAGGGGCAGGAGCGCACCGACGAGCAGTTCGTCGCCAAGCGCCTCGGCCACGACCCGAACCTCACCACCTACACCGTCGATCGCCGCCCGCACGCCGAGCGGGAGGCTCCCGCGGCCGAACGTGACTCTGCCAGCCGCAACACCACCCGCCGGGCTCCCGAGGCGGGGGTCGAGCACGACGGCCTCGGGCGCTGATCGCCATGAGCGACCAGACACCAGAGCCGCCCAGCAACCCGCCATACAACTGGGCCGACGACCCCGACAGCGGCCCGGAGCCCGAGCCGGAGCCGGACGAGATCACCGCCGACACGGCAGGCGACGAGTCCGAGACGGACGCGCCTCACCCGGTCAACTGGCGCACGTTGACCGCCGAGGACGCCGAGTATGAGTGGCTGGCCCTCAACGAGTGGGTGGACTGGCTGCGCCACGAGTTCGGGCTGCCCGCCTCCATCATCCCACCGTACTGGCATCGCCATCCCGAGCTGGTGTGGGAGCTGTCGGCGCTGCACCTGCACTGGCTCGGTGCCTACGACCCCGCCCAGCACGCCTCCGCCCCGATCGGCTGGCTGGCCGACTTCCACGCCGCCCAAACTCGGCTGCGCGAGTGGGTCGCGTTGTCCGGCACCCGCCTGGACCGCGACCGGCCGACCCGACAGACGATCTGGCCTGGCGAGCAAGCCGGAACCGTGGCGGCGGAGACGGCGATCGTCAACCGCGATCAGGAGTTCGTCGCGTTCGTGATCGCCGACGTAAATCGCCGCGCCGAGGCCGAGGCCGAGTTCCTTCGCCGAGGCGAGCCCGGCACCGGGGAACGCTCATGACGGCCTCCAAGCAGCGCCGCAGATCGGCGGGCCGGCTGGAGCCGAGCTGGCGGATTCGGGCGATCCGCCGAGACCCGCTCGACCCGCGCCTGCTGGCGCGGCTGTTCATCCAGATGGCCTTGGAGCGCGCCAATGGGCAGGGCACCCAGACCGAGACCAGCAGCGGCGCGCCCAGCGGCGAATCCTGACTCGCCCACGCCGGCCGTTCCGCCTGTCGGTCGGGCGAGAGCGGTATCCTGAAAGGGTCACGCTGGCCTGGCCGGTGTGGTAGCAGAGCAACGTTTCGGCACATCTTCGGGATGTGCCCGCCCCTCTCGTCGGGGCCTATCTCTCAGGACTGACTACCCCGCCTCATCGGACGTTCCCGGCCCGGTCAGCTCACCTGAGCAACCGACGAGAGGAACATGCGATGCCGAAACGATCCAGTCCCAAGCCGGCCACCCCGGCGGTAGTCGAGGACGGCGCCCTGGCCGTCTCCTACCTGCGGGTCTCCACCAAGGAACAGGCCCAACGCGGCGGCCGCGACGAAGGGTTCTCGCTCCCGGCGCAACGGGAGGCCAACCAGCGCAAGCCCGAAAGCTTGAACGCCGCGATCGTGGAGGAGTTCATCGAGCCCGGCGAGTCAGGCACCACCACCGATCGCCCCGCCCTCCAACGCCTCCTCGCCCACGTCAAGTCCCACCCGGTCGCCTACTGCATCGTCCACAAGATCGACCGGCTCGCCCGGAACCGCCTCGATGACGCGATGATCCACTATGAGCTGCGCCAAGCCGGCGTCATGCTCGTCTCCGCCACCGAGAACATCGACGAGACCCCCTCGGGGATGCTGGTCCACGGCATCATGTCCTCGATCGCCGAGTTCTACTCCCTGAACCTGGCGACCGAGGTCACCAAGG
>NZ_CAXUCH010000325.1:2666-3934 GCF_964249325.1 uncultured Mycobacterium sp.
GTCCAGAAGGCCGCCGCTGGCGGCACCCCGACCAAAGCCCCGGTCGGCTACCTCAACGTCCGCAAGCGTGACGAGCTGGGCCGCGACATTCGCACCATCGAAGTCGACCCGGAACGATCCGAGCACGTCACCTGGGCGTTCCACGCCTACGCGACCGGGAACTGGACCACCGCGCAAATCTACGAGGAGCTGATCGCTCGCGGCCTGACCACCCTCCCGACGCCGCGGCACCCGGCCAAGCCGCTGGCGTTCTCGTCGGTCCATCGGATGCTGACCAACCCCTACTACAAGGGCGACGTGACCTACAAAGGCGTCACCTATGCCGGCACCCACCAGCCGATCGTCCCGATCGAGGTCTGGTACCGCGTCCAAACCGTCCTCTCCGCCCACAACTCCGCCGGGGACCGGCGCCGTCGCCACGATCACTACCTCAAGGGCACCGTCTACTGCGGCGCCTGCGGATCACGGCTGATGATCTCCAACGCTCGCAGCGCCAGCGGGAACATCTACCCCTACTTCGTCTGCGCCGGCCGTCACGCCAAGCGCACCCACTGCACCCGCCCCGCGATCCTCGTGGACAAGATGGAGCAACTGGTCGCCGACCACTACAAGACCATCCAGATACCCCCGGATGTGCGCCACGCCATGCTCGGGATGCTCGATGAGGAGTTCGCCGCGCTGCACGCCTCCAGCGAGACCGAGCGCCACCAGCTCACCGTCGAGCGCGATCGCATCCAGGACCAGCGCCGCGCCAGCCTCCAAGCCCACTACGCCGGAGCCCTCCCGCTTGATCTGCTCAAAGAGGAGCAAGACCGCCTCGCGCGCCAGCTCGACCTCGTGACCGCCCGCCTGGATGCGCTCGACAGCACCTACCAGGAGGCCCGCACCCACCTCCAAGAATGCCTGGCGCTGGCCGGGGACTGCCAGACCGTCTACGCCTGCGGTTCAGACACCACTCGGCGGATGGCGAATCAGGCGTTCTTCACCCGCATCTACCTCGACGCCGACGACACCATCCGCACCGAACCGACCCGATCGTTCGGGCTGCTGCTCGACCCCGACACCCAGCGACAAGCCCTCACCTGGGCCGACCAGCGTCAGAACGCAGGCACGCGCCCCACTCGAACCCTCATCCATCATGTCGAGGGTTCGAGTAAGACGCGTGGAGTGGAGACGAAGGGACTCGAACCCTCAACCCCCGCCTTGCAAAGGCGGTGCTCTGCCAATTGAGCTACGTCCCCGTGAGCCGGGATCTAGACGCTGCGGGT
>NZ_CAXUCH010000326.1:0-3929 GCF_964249325.1 uncultured Mycobacterium sp.
GCGCTGGGCGGCTTTGGATGGCGGGCGGCGCTGCGGATGGTGCGCACCGCCGGCGGGGAGGTCGGCCGGCCGTCGCCGCAATTCGGCCACGGCGCTGTGGCCAGACTGCGCGCAGGTGAGCGCGAGGTGGTGCTGTTGGGCTGTTACCACCCCAGCCAGCAGAACACGTTCACCGGCAAGCTGACGCCGGCGATGCTCGACGACGTCTTCGGCCAGGCGGCGACGATCGCAGGACTATCCGAATGACGGGCGGCGTTGACAACGGCGTGCGACTGTCCGTTCTTGATCTTGTCCCGGTGCGCACCGACCAGTCGACGTCGGATGCGCTGGCCGCTACGGTGCGGTTGGCCCAGACCGCGGACCGGCTGGGCTACACCCGCTACTGGGTTGCCGAACACCACAACATGCCGTCCATCGCCGCGACCAGCCCGCCGGTGTTGATCGCCTATCTGGCCGCGCAGACCAGGCAGCTGCGGCTGGGCTCCGGCGGGGTGATGCTGCCCAACCACGCGCCGCTCGCGGTGGCCGAACAGTTCGCGCTGCTGGAAGCCGCCGCGCCAGGCCGTATCGACTTGGGCGTCGGCCGGGCCCCGGGCTCCGATCCGGTGACGTCGCTGGCGCTGCGCGGCCCGGCCGGCCGCGACGATCGCGACATCGAGAACTTCCCCGATTACCTCGACGACGTGGTCGCGCTGATGAGTCGACGCGGCGTGCGGGTGCCGATCCGCAACCACGACTACATCCTCAAGGCCACCCCGGCCGCCGTGACCGAACCGCGGCTCTGGCTGCTGGGGTCGTCGATGTATTCGGCGCATCTGGCCGCGGCTAAGGGTCTGCCCTATGTGTTCGCTCACCACTTTTCCGGCAAGGGAACCGAAGAAGCGCTCGCGGTCTACCGCTCGAAATTCAAGCCCAGCGCATTAGCCGCCGAGCCGACGACGTTTCTGACGGTGAACGCCGCGGTGGCCGAAAAGCAGGACGAGGCAACGGCTTTGATGCTGCCCAACCTGCACATGCTGGCCCGCATGCGCACGGGGCAGCCGCTTGGACCGCTGCAGCTGGTCGAAGACGCCCAAACCGACGAGCTCACACCCGAACAGCAGCGCATCGTCGCCAGCGGGCTCAAACGTGCCGTGGTGGGCACACCCGCGGAGGCCGCCGACCAGCTGCGGGCGCTCGCCGACCGGTTCGGCGTCGACGAGGTGATGGTCAACCCGGTCGCCTCGGCTCACCGCGGCACCGACCCGGCGACCGCCCCGGGCCGGGAAAAGACCCTGGAATTGCTTGCGAAAGAGTTGTTCTAGGCAGCCTGGTCGCGCGGCGTCAACACAAACACGGGGATCGGACGCGATGTCTTGCGCTGATAGGCGCTGTAGCGGTTGGCGTTGTTCTTGTTGACGATCTGCCACAGCCGCAGATAGTCGGGGTCATCGGGATTCACTTGCTTCGCCCGAACAGCGAATCGCTTTGGGCCCACATTGATTTCACACTCGGGATGTTTGCGCAGGTTGTGGTACCAGGCCGGGTAACGTCGGGCGCCGGCGTTGGAGGCGACGATCAGGTACGAGTCGCCGTCACGCGCATAGGTCAACGAGGTGGTGCGTGGCTGCCCGGTCTTCGCGCCGGTCGTGTGCAGCAGGAGCATCGGCGCGGCACCCGGTATCCGATGGCCGATCCAGCCGTTGCTCTTCTGGTAGATGGCGTTGTGGATCCGCAGCAGTTGCGCCCCGGCCTGCTCGATCGGCGAAAGAGTCATGGCCCAGTCTTACTGGCCGGCGTCGATCCGCGCCAGCGCCTCGCGCAGGATCTCTGCGGTGGCTTCCCGGTCGGGGTCGCGGCGCAGCAGCATCCCTTTGGCGAATGACAGCTTGTCGCCGTCGCGCCGCGGCACCACGTGCAAATGAATATGAGCCACCGTCTGGAAGGCGGCCGGACCGTCGTTGACCGCGAGATGGGTGGCGTCGGCCAGCTCGGTCGCCCGCGCGGCCCGCGCGATCCGCTGGCCGATGGTGACCAGTCCGGCCAGGGTTTCCGGCGGCGTATCGGTCAGGTCGGTGGTGTGTCGCTTGGGCACGACCAGGGTATGGCCGCGGGTGAACGGACGGATGTCAAGGATGGCGAGGTAGTCGTCGGCTTCGTAGATCTTGATCCCCGGAGCCTCCCCGGCGACGACCGCACAGAACACGCAGGACATGCGGCTACCGTACTGGGTTGGCCATCAGTCCGGCATCGCGGCGGCCATCGCCTCGATCGCGCGCTCGAGGATCGCATGGGTGGTGCCGAAATTCAGCCGCGCGAACCCGGCGCTCACCGTGGCGCCGAACGGGATGCCCGGGCTCAGCGCAACCTTGGCCTTGGACAGTAGGTAATCCGCCGGTTCGGCCGGCAGGTTCAGCGCCCGGAAATCGACCCACGACATGTAGGTGGCCTCCGGCGCGTTGATCTTCAAACCAGGGATGCTCTCGGGCAGACGCTGCGCGAGGTGGTCGCGGTTGGCCTTCAGGTAGGGGAGTAGCTCGTCCAGCCACGCGGCACCGTGCCGGTAGGCGGCGATGTTGGCGCGGATACCGACGGTGGACGCGCCCATCTTGTGCAGCATGTTGATCCGGTCCCACTCGTCGACGTCGCGGCGGTTGGACAGGATCACTTGGGCGCACATCAGGCCGGGCAGGTTCCAGCCTTTGGACGCCGACATCAGCGTGATGACGGTGTCTGCGGCCGTGTCGGAAACGGAGGCGGCCGCGACGTGGGGCCGGTCATAGATCAGGGGCGCGTGGATTTCGTCGGCGATGACCCGTCCGCCGTGTCGTTCTGCGACGTCGATGATCGCGCGCATCTCCTCTGCGGTGAACGCCGTGCCCAGGGGATTGTTCGGGTTGCACAGAATCAGCGATCCGGCTCCGCCGGCGAAGGCGGTATCGAGCGCTTCCAAGTCCATGACGTAGCGGCCCGAACCGTCTTGCAGCATCGGGATTTCCACGCGTTGCCGGCCGGTGACTCGAAGCACGTCGAAGAACGGCATGTAGGCGGGCACAGGCAATACGACTGGGCTCTCGGGTCGGGTGAGGAAGTTGATCACGACCTCCATCCCCTTGAGCACGTCGGGAACGACGCGGACCCAGTCGGGCTGGACGCGCCAGCCGTAGCGGCGCTGGCACCAGTCGGCGGTCGCCGTCGCTAGATCATCTTCGACCGGTGGATAGCCGAATTCCTGGTTGTCGACGCACGCGCGCGCGGCGTCCAGCACCGCCGGCGCAGTCGGGAAATCCATCTCGGCGATCCACAGCGGCAACACGTCGGGCTCGAAGTAGGTCCATTTGATGGTCTTTCGTCGGCGCAGCTGCTCTTCGTTCAATGCATCGAAAACCGTGTCGGTCATGCCAGTAGTCTGCCTGGGCAGCGCGATACGCTGCCGCGGTGGACCCTCGCGATCTGGCGTTCGCCGGCGCGGCCGAACAGGCGCGGATGTTGGCTGCCGGCACCATCACCGCTGCTGAGGTGCTCGAGATCTACCTGGACCGCATCGCTCGGCTGGACCCGCAGCTGCGGTGTTATCGCGACGTGTTGGCCGATACCGCGGGTCAGGAGGCCGCCGACGCGCAGCGCCGTTTGGAGGCCGGTGAAAAACTGCCGCTGCTCGGGGTGCCGATCGCGATCAAAGACGACGTCGAGATTGCCGGGCAGACAACGACGTACGGCACCAGCGCGTATGGCCCGGCCGCAGCCCAAGACGCCGAAGTGGTTCGCGCGCTGCGCGCCGCGGGCGCGGTGATCCTCGGCAAGACCGCGGTGCCGGAGTTGATGATGCTGCCCTTCACCGAGTCGGTGAGCTTCGGCGCGACCCGCAATCCGTGGGACCTCGCGCGCACGCCCGGCGGCAGCAGCGGCGGCAGCGGACGCGACAGCAGCAGCAACGCGCCCGGTCAGCG
>NZ_CAXUCH010000327.1:0-3868 GCF_964249325.1 uncultured Mycobacterium sp.
CCCTATACGCCTCCGCCGCCGCAGCCACTGCCGCCGGATTGCCCGCCGTGGTCGCCTGTCTTGGCCCCGTCGCGGTGCGGTGGTCTTTGATTACAGCCCGTGTAGCCGCTTGAGCCGTGCGACAAGTCCGTTGATGTCTGGCTCGGGTCGTGAGCTCGGAAGTGTCATCGGCGGGTCGACTGTGTGTTCGCCGAGCAGCAGGCGAGCGATATTGCTTATGCCGTATCGCAGCGCGTCCATGTCATAGCCGCCCTCAAGCACGAAGACGACTTGGCCCGTGCATAAACGTTGGGCCATGCCAATGACTTCCGCGGCCAGGTGGGAATAGCCAGGCAACGTCAGGCGCATCCCCGCCAACGGATCTGTCCAGTATGCGTCGAATCCCACCGATACGAGGATCAACTCAGGGTTGAATCGCTCGGCCGTCGGCCAGATCACCGTGTCGAAAATCGTTGCGTAGCTAGCGTCGCCGCTTCCGGCCGGCAAGGGGATATTCACTGTGTAGCCCTCGCCAGAGCCGATGCCGATGTCACTCGCAGCACCGGTGCCGGGATAGAACGGATACTGATGCGTCGAAACGTAGAGCACCGATGGATCGTCATAGAACATGGCTTCAGTGCCATTGCCGTGGTGAACGTCGTAGTCGACGATCAAGATGCGCTCAACCCCATAACGCGTCTGGGCGTGGCGCGCGGCAATGGCGACGTTTCCGAGCAAGCAGAAACCCATGGCGCGGTCGGGCATCGCGTGATGCCCCGGCGGGCGGACGGCCGCCAGGCCATTGTCCGCGGTTCCGCTGAGCACAGCATCGGTCGCAGCAACTACTCCGCCCGCCGACAACCGCGCGATGGTGAGGGCATCTGGTCCCGCGTAGGTATCGGGATCCAGGTGAATTGTGCGCGGCATGTCGTTGATGCGTCGCAGCAAGTCGAGATAGTCGTCCGTGTGCACGGCGAGCACTGCCTCGGTGTCTAGGGCCTGGACTTCGAGCGGTTGCATCCGCGCAGCCAGGCCGCTCTCGTCCAACCCGCGCCACACCGCGCGGATTCGGTCCGCGCACTCGGGATGTCCCGGCAAATCGTGTTCGGCGTACCGGGGATGGGTTGCGTAAACCGTGGTCATGCCGTCAACTCCTGCGCAGTGGCTCAGCCAGTTCCATCGTCAGCCATATCGGACGCGACCGCGGGGAAATACAGCCCACCGCGCTCAGCAGCCCAACTGCTCGGCGAGGTCGAGGAAGTCGGTGGCGTTGATGTCGAACCGTTCGTCGTAGGCGACGTCGACTGCACCGTGCGGCCCCAACTCCAGCGGGCGCGTGACGAAGGCGGTCTGGAAGCCGAGAGCGGCCGCTGTCTGGAGGTCGTATTTATGGCTGGCCACCATCATGATCTCGGCGGGTGGCAGCCCGAGATACTGCACCGCCATGTGGTAAATCGCCGGGTCGGGTTTGAACACCCCGGCCATTTCGGCGGTGAACACCGCATCCCAGGGCAACCCAGCGCGTTTGGAGATGTTAACCACCGCTGACACGTCGGCATTGGACAGGGTCGCCAGCGTGTACTTCGTCTTGAGCCTGGTGAGGCCGGGCACCACATCCGGCCACGGTGCGAGCCGCTGGCACGCCGACGTCAGCTCTTCTTGTTCAGCGGCGGAGAAATCGATGATGCCATACTGGTCAAGCTGAGATCGCAGGGCCGCCCGGTACATCGAGTGCACGGAGATCCACTTTTCGTGACTAGGTCTCGCTGAGTCCACTGCGGTGAAATATGCTGCGCGCCAAGCATTGACGAATGCCGCCCAATCTACGTCCGGATGCCGCCCAGCACTGATTCGCTGCGCCTCGCAACACAGCGTTGAATGAAAGTCCGTCGCGGTGCCTTGCACGTCGAACAGCAGCGCCTTAAGGGCACTTCGCCGTACGTGCGTCGTGGCGCTCATTGTTGGCAACAAGCCATAGCAGCTCAAGTACCTTCACGTGCGGAGGCCAGATGAAACACTAGCGAACCACGCTATGGGAATTGTGATCGATTGGTCCGATTTTCAACGGGTTGAATTGCGCGTGGGCACCATCGTCGAGGCAATGCTCAACCGTCGCGCGAAGAAGCCCGCGTATGTCCTCACGATCGACCTCGGGCCATTGGGGACGAAGACTTCCAGCGCTCAAATTACCGACTACTACGATGCTGAGCAACTTCTTGGCCGCCAAGTGCTTTGTGTCTGTAATTTCGCTCCCAAGAACGTCGCCGGCGTCACCTCGGACGTGTTGGTAACCGGTGTCTACGACCACGCCAACAAGGTGGTCATAGCCGGATTCGACCGTCCATTGCCGAACGGAGCGCGGTTGACCTGATCTGCGGGCCTTGCGAAGCGAGCATTTCGTGCCTGGGCTGCTGCTGGGAATCGCTGTTGCTCAGCGCATCTCGTTCAGCGATGGATACGCGGTAAGGACAGTGTCGCCGGTGGCACGGACCCGCGTCCGGAACGGCTGCCCGAGTCGATCCAGCGTCCGCTGCAGCCACTCGGCGTCGTCGCGCGGAACGCGCTCGAGCCGCATTCTTCGCATCCGCATCGGCACCATTCGCAAGGTGACACAGTCGTCGACTGAGACGAAGTACAACAGCCGCAAATTTGGCCGGAATTCCTCGTAGCCAGTGATGCCCTCGTAGTCGTCCACCGCATCGCCGCAGCCGTACAAGATCAACTTGTCGGCGTAGAGCTCGATCGGTCGCGGATGGTGGGAGGAATGCCCGTGCACAATGTCGACGCCGGCGTCGATCAACCGGTGCGCGAAACGAATCTGGCGAGCATCGACGTCGTAGCCCCAGTTCGAACCCCAATGCACCGAGACGATCGCGATATCGCCGGGCCGCTTCGCTGCGAGCACCCGATCGGCGACCACGGCGGCGCTGCGGTCGGACAGCTCGGCCACAAAGGCGACACCCGGCCGGCTGTGATCTGCCGCCCAGGAACGTGGAATGCCACTGGACGCCATGCCACAGGCGGCAATGACGACACGCTTTCCATCGCCGCACGGCACGACGGTGGGGCGCTCAGCTTGCTGGGCGGTAAGTCCAGCGCCTACCGCGCGGATTTCGGCGTGGGTCAGCGCATTCAACGTGTCGGCTAGTCCGCGAGGACCGAAGTCGAGGATGTGGTTGTTGGCGAGGACGCAAGCGTCGGGCCGAGCTGCGGTCAAGCAACCGATGTTGTCGGGGTGCATGCGGTAGTGCACGGCTTTGCGGGGCGCGAACTCGCCGCGGCGGGTAATGGTTGTTTCGAGGTTGATCAACCGGACGTCGGGCGAGAATTCGTCAAGTAGTGACAGCGCCTCTCCCCACGGCCATGTCACGTCGGTCGGCGCGGGAACCGGCCCGTTGAGGCGCTCGGCGAGTGTCACGTAGGTGCGGGCATCGGTGACCGACGGCTCGCGTAGTTCGGCGCTTCCCGGATGCGGAAGTATTTGGTCAATCCCGCGACCGGTCATCACGTCGCCGCAGAGAAAAACCGTTACACGGGTGTCGGACCTCGCTGTCACTGCGTGACATTGTGCTCGCCATTTCTCGGCGTGACCGTCGATTACCGCGGATCCCGGCCTTGCGACCCGTGCAGGAATCGACGCCGCAGTGTCTCCAGGAGGCGGTGCGCTTCATCGATGCGCGCACGAAGCTGCACGAGCTCCTCGGGTGGCCAACCGTCTGGCGTGCGCCGGTGGCGACGCCTTAGACCGCGGTCAACCATGGCTCTCGCCACTTGTTCCAACTGGGAGATCTCCGAGCGCAGCATGCCCTCGAAGATCCGGGCCTGGGCCACCTCGGCAGCGTCGTGCGACTGCCCCGCGCCGCCGTCGGCCGGGCGAACCGCCGCGCTC
>NZ_CAXUCH010000328.1:0-3850 GCF_964249325.1 uncultured Mycobacterium sp.
GGTTGCACCCGGCCACCGTCGACAACGTGGCCACGCTGCGGCGCCGCGGCGCGGTGGTGCTGGAGCCGGCATCCGGGCGACTGACCGGCGCCGACAGCGGGGCCGGCCGGCTGCCCGAAGCCGAGGAGATCACCACGTTCGCCCACCTGCTGCTGGAACGCTCCGACGCGCTGCCCTACGACCTCGCCGGCTGCAAGGTACTGGTGACCGCCGGCGGCACTCGCGAGCCGATCGACCCGGTGCGCTTCGTCGGCAACCGCAGCTCAGGCAAGCAGGGCTACGCGGTGGCCCGGGTCGCCGCGCAGCGCGGCGCCGACGTCACCTTGATCGCCGGACACACCGCGGGGCTCATCGACCCCGCCGGCGTCGACGTAGTGCACGTCAGCTCCGCGCAACAGTTGCGCGACGCGGTGTCCAAGCATGCTCCCGACGCGCACGTGCTCGTGATGGCGGCCGCGGTCGCGGACTTCCGGCCCGCGCGGGTCGCAACCGCGAAGATCAAAAAAGGCGTCGAGGAGCCGCCTGCGATCCATCTGGTGCGAAACGACGACGTGCTGGCCGGCGCGGTACGGGCGCGCGCCGAGGGGCAGCTGCCCAACATGCGAGCCATCGTCGGGTTCGCCGCCGAGACCGGCGATGCGAACGGTGACGTGCTGTTCCATGCGCGAAATAAGTTGCGCCGCAAGGGATGTGACTTGCTAGTGGTCAACGCCGTCGGCGAGGGCAAGGCCTTCGAAGTCGACAGCAACGACGGCTGGCTGCTGGCCGCTGACGGCACCGAGTCTGCGCTGCAACACGGCTCCAAGACGCTGATGGCCAGTCGTATCGTGGACGCCATCGCCGCCTTTCTGCACAGCGGCAGCGGGTAAGTCCAATCGTGTGACGCCGATGCCGGCCGGTCGGGTGGACGGCGCGACGATATAATTCGTCTGACTAACATTTTGTCGAAGACGCGGAAGGATCTGGGCGTGAGCGAAAAGGGTCGGCTGTTCACCAGCGAGTCGGTGACCGAGGGACACCCCGACAAGATCTGCGACGCCCTCAGCGACTCGGTGCTCGACGCTTTGCTGGCCGACGACCCCCGCTCACGCGTCGCCGTCGAGACCATGGTGACCACCGGGCAGGTCCACGTCGCCGGGGAGGTGACCACCAACGCCAAGGAGGCGTTCGCCGAGATCACCGACACCGTCCGCAGTCGCATCCTGGAGATCGGCTATGACTCCTCCGACAAAGGCTTCGACGGCGCGTCGTGCGGGGTGAACATCGCCATCGGCGCGCAATCCCCCGACATCGCCCAAGGTGTCGACACCGCCTACGAGGCCCGCGTCGAGGGGGTCGCGGATCCGCTGGACGCCCAGGGCGCCGGTGACCAGGGCCTGATGTTCGGCTACGCGATCAAAGACACCCCGGAAATGATGCCGCTACCGATCGCGCTGGCCCATCGGCTGTCCCGTCGACTGGCCGAGGTCCGCAAGAACGGCGTGCTGCCGTATCTGCGCCCGGACGGCAAGACCCAGGTCACCATCGCCTACGAAGGCAACGTGCCAGTGCGGCTGGATACCGTCGTGATCTCCACCCAGCACGCCGCCGACGTCGACCTGAACGACATGCTGACCCCGGACATCCGGGAAAAGGTCCTCAACACAGTGCTCGACGACCTGGCCCACGACACCCTGGACGCCTCCGACGTGCAGCTGCTGGTCAACCCGACCGGCAAGTTCGTGCTGGGCGGGCCGATGGGTGACGCCGGTTTGACCGGCCGCAAGATCATCGTCGACACCTACGGCGGCTGGGCCCGCCACGGTGGCGGCGCCTTCTCCGGCAAGGACCCCTCCAAGGTGGACCGCTCGGCGGCGTACGCGATGCGCTGGGTGGCCAAGAACGTCGTCGCCGCCGGGCTGGCCGAGCGAGTCGAGGTGCAGGTCGCCTACGCGATCGGCAAGGCCGCCCCGGTCGGGCTGTTCGTCGAGACGTTCGGCACCGAGACCGTCGACCCAATCAAGATCGAGAAGGCCATCGGGGAGGTGTTCGACCTGCGTCCGGGAGCGATCATCCGCGACCTGGACCTGCTGCGGCCGATCTACGCGCAGACCGCCGCGTATGGACATTTCGGCCGCACCGACGTCGAGCTGCCTTGGGAACAGCTCGACAAGGTCGACGACCTCAAGCGCGCGGTGTAGCTGCACGAGCGTAGTGCCACGGTGAGATTCCGACGATTTTCTCGCCGCGGCGTTCCGCTCGGCGGTCAGCTGAACCGGTAGTCGTCGAGGTCGAAGCGGCGGCTGCGCCAGTAGGCCTCGACCGTGGTTGTGGGCCGCAGCGGCACGTCGCCGTTCTTGTCGAAGTAGTAGCTGTTGGCCAGCCGGCAGCTGTCCTGCCAGAACACCTGGCGGTGCCGGCGGCGCATCATCTCGGCGAAATAGCGGTCGTTGGCTTCCTCGGTCACCTCGACCCGGGTCGCGCCGCGGCGGCGGGCCCGTTTCAGGCACCGCATGATGTGATGGGTCTGCGTCTCGATCAGCGCAAAGTACGACGACCCGACATAGCCGTAAGGGCCGAACACGCTGAACAGGTTCGGAAAACCGGGAATGCTGACGCCCTCGTAGGCCTGCAGCCGGTGCTCGTCCCAGAACTGGCGCAGGGATCGGCCGCCGCTGCCGGTGACCGCGAAGGTAGGGACGTTGTCGGTGTCCATCACCTTGAAGCCGGTCGCCAGCACTAGCACGTCGGCGTCGTGTGTTTCGCCGTCGCTGGTGGCCACACCGGTGGGCGTGATCTTGTCGATCGGCTCGGTGACCAGCCGCACGTTGTCGCGGTTGAAGGTCGCCAGATAGCCGTTGTGGAAGCCGGGGCGTTTACAGCCGACGGCGTAGTTCGGGGTGAGCTTCTCACGTACCACCGGGTCGCGCACCTGCTGGCGCAAGTAGGCGAGCCCGAGTGCTTCCATCCGTTTGGCCAGCGGGAAAACGGTGAAGTAATGCGCCGCGATCGGGAAAGTCGCCTCGACGAAGGCCTGGCTCGCCAGCCGCTGGACAGCTTTGCCGCCGGGTACCCGCATCGCCCAGCGCGCCGGCGCCGGCAACGGCACATCGAATTTCGGAAAGCACCAGATCGGTGTGCGCTGAAACACGGTGAGCTGCTTGACGATCGGCGCGATCTCCGGGATGACCTGCACGGCAGATGCTCCGGTGCCGATCACCGCGACCCGCTTGCCGGTCAGATGTTGCGAGTGGTCCCAGCGGGCGGTATGCATGGTGATTCCGTCGAAGGAGTCCACCCCGTCGATGTCGGGCAGCTTCGGTACGGTCAGCACGCCGCTTGCACTAACCAGGAACCTGGTGGTGATTTCGCCGCCGGGATCGATCTGTACCCGCCATAGGTTTTGCTCGTCGTCGAACTGCGCGGCCAGGACCTTGGTGCCAAACCGGATCTTCGGCCGGATGCCGTACTTGTCGACACAGTGTTCCGCATAGGCCTGAAGTTCGTGTCCGGGGGCGTAGGTCCGCGACCAGTGCGCGCTCTGCTCGAACGAGAACTGGTAGGAAAACGACGGAATGTCCACGGCGATACCGGGATAGGTGTTCCAGTACCAGGTGCCGCCGACACCGTCGCCGGCCTCGATCATCACATAGTTGCCCAGCCCCGCCTTGTCGAGTTTGATCGCGGTGCCGATCCCGGAGAACCCGGCGCCGACGATCACAGTGTGGTATCCGGGGCGCGCGCTGGTCATACCGCAACGGTAACCCGCTAGGGGTGCAATGCTGCTTTCAGCGCCGCTAACCCCCGGTTCATGGCCTCGGTGGCGGCTGGCACCACGCCGGCGTAGCCGATATAGCCGCCAGCGTCTCCG
>NZ_CAXUCH010000329.1:0-3835 GCF_964249325.1 uncultured Mycobacterium sp.
TTCTTACCGCGAGGGGGCGCGTTCTCGGTGCGTGGCCGGGCGATGAGGCGGACAATCATTCCACAGGGCTTCCACAGGATAACGGTAGTCAACTATGGCCTGGATATACTGTTGCGCATGGTTACTATAGCTGTTGTGCGGCGATGATATGGGTTGCCGCCGCAGCCAGGACGACGACGTCGTTGCAGACCCGCGTGAGGAGATCCAGATGAGCATTGACCTTCCCGCCGGCGAACAGGCGTCGGCCGCCACCCACCGCGCGACGTGGGCAATGGGCGACTACGCGCGCATAGCGGAGGAAGTGATGGCTCCGATCGGGCCGCTATTGGTTGCCGCCACGGGTATCGGCCCGGGCGATCGGGTGCTCGACGTTGCTGCCGGATCCGGCAACGTTTCGATTCCTGCCGCCAAGGCAGGCGCCAGCGTGGTTGCCAGCGACCTCACCCCGGAGCTGCTGCAGCGTGCCCGGATGCGTGCTGCGCAACAGCACCTGGCGCTGGAATACCGGGAAGCCAACGCCGAAGCGCTACCGTTCGCCGACGGCGAGTTCGATGCGGTGCTCTCGGCGATCGGGGTGATGTTCGCGCCCCGCCATCAGCGCGCGGCCGACGAACTGGTGCGCGTGTGTCGCTCCGGAGGAAAGCTCGGTGTGGTCAGCTGGACACCAGAGGGCTTCTTCGGCCAGATGCTCGCCACGATCAGTCCGTACCGGCCGACGCTGCAGCAAGGCGATCCTCCGGCGGCGTTGTGGGGACGCGAGGATTATGTCGCCCGGCTGTGGGGTGACCGAGTCGGCGACCTCAGCACGCGGCGGGGCATGTTGACAGTTGACCGGTTCGACAGCACCGAGGCGGTGCACGAGTACTTCAAGCACCACTACGGCCCGACCATCGAGGCCTACCGCCACATCGCCGACGATCCCGAGTTGGTCGCCACCCTCGACGCCGAACTCGTCGAGCTGGCCCGACGCTACTTGACCAACGGCACCATGCAATGGGAATACCTGCTCGTCACCGCCACGAAGCGGTGAGAGCGGCCACGTCTAGTCGCGGTGGTATTGGTCGTTGCTCAGGATTTCGACGCCACGCCATCCCCAATACACCCGATGGGCTTGGATGAGCCCGCCGTCGATTTCCATGACCTCGACGAAGTCCATCTGTTCGCCGTTCGGTGTGTGCCGAGGGTATTCCCAGGTGGCGCGATGCCCGTCGGTGCAGAAGCCGGTCCGGTAGTACTGCCGTTCATCCGGCGTGCGCGCCACGACCTCCGTAAGGAAGGGTCGCAACTCATGATGGCCCCGGCACACTCCCGGACCGCCGAGAATGTGTGCCGCAACAGGGCTTTCCAAGGTTGCGTCCGGCGCATAGCAGGCCAGTAGCGCCTCGGCGTCATGACGAGCAAGTGCTTCTTCCCAGCGTTGAACTACCGCTTCAACAGCCTCGACGCTGCCCTGAGATTCACTTCTCTTGATGCCGCCCATGGCTTCTCCGTTATTCTCCTTCTTCTTCGGCTCACCGAGGGATCAGTCCGCCGGCTAACACATCCTTCACCTGTCGCTGCGAAAGGCGTTTGCGCAGAGCGAAAGACGTTTCCTTGGTGACACTGTCGACCTGCAGCGTATCCTTGCTGGCCAACGTGTCGCGAAGATCGGTGATGCGCAGCGTATCGCCCTGCTCGGTTGCGTCGTAGTCGTCCTCGTTGTCGAACTCGAGTGCCAGCACGCCAGCGCCGAGGCGGCCGCGGTCTCCGGCGAACACAACCACACCGAGTCCTCTTTGGTGCCTGACCGCCCGGGAAAGTTACGCGGCATGGTGCGCAACGAGTTCGCCCGACCGCCGGGGTCTGGCCCATGCCGATCCAGCCCATGCATCCCGCTTGGTGGATACGTGCACCGGCGATCACCAGGTCGGTGATTGCGCCCATCTTCGTCAGGTCGGTCAGTATCTGCCGTGATGTCGGGTTGATGTCGAAGCTGACTTGTGGTGACGTTTGTCGTCCGGCCACCATCGCGGCGGCTATCGCGAAATCGCGCAGTCCAGGGTTGGCGCTCGAACCGATGACCACCTGTGCCACGTCTTCGCCGGCTACCTCGCGAACGGGAACCACGTTGCCCGGCGACGACGGCTTTGCGATCAGCGGTTCGATCTTCGACAGGTCGATGGTGTCCTCGATGTCGTAGCCCGCGCCGTCGTCGGCGACCAGCTCGACCCAGTCGTCCTCGCGCCCTTCCGCCCGCAAGAAGTCGCGTACCGCCTCGTCGCTGGGAAAACTGTTGTGGTGGCGCCTAATTCGGCGCCCAGATTGGCGATGACGTGGCGGTCCATCGCGGTCAGGCTGGCCAGTCCGGGCCCGTGGTACTCGATGATCCGGTTCACCCCGCCTTTGACGTCGTGACGGCGCAACATCTCCAGGATGACGTCTTTGGCCGAACACCATTCGGGCAGCTTGCCTTCCAGTCGCACACCCCAGACCTCGGGCATCCGCAAGTGCAGTGGACGCCCCGAAATGGCCAGCGCCACTTCCAAACCGCCCACCCCGATGGCTAACATTCCCAGCGAACCGGCTGCCGGCGTGTGGGAGTCCGAGCCCACCATGGTCTTGCCGGGAATCCCGAAGCGCTGCATATGGTGCTCCCTTTATGACCACGATGCACCGCCGTGCTACCCGGTATATTCCCGGGACAAGATCACAGTGACCACACCCGTGGGTCGTGCCATGCTGAAGATTCCACTGTCAATGCAGATATCGGTCACGTCAGCGACCCGCATTGTTTCAATTAACGTAGGCTAAGTTAAGAAACGGACCGCGGCATTACCCAAATGCACCATAGCCTTGCTTTACTTAGGCAACGCTGACCTGAATAAGCGTTACCTTTGTTGCAAACGGTCGTCTACCTGCTCTAACCTTTTTCTATGAGCGATCGGAATGTCCCCACAACCAAATTCAATGCGCTTGTTCAAGAGCAAATACGTAACGAATTCACCGCTGCCCAGCAATATGTTGCAGAGGCGGTGTATTTCGATGGCGAGGACTTGCCACAGCTGGCGAGACATTTTTACAGCCAGGCCGTCGAAAAGCGAAATCACGCGATGATGCTGGTGCAGTACCTGCTTGACCGCGATGTCGCCATCGAAATCCCGGGAGTCGACACGGTGCGCAACCAGTTCGACACTGCACGCGATGCGTTGGCGCTGGCGGTGGACCAAGAGCGCGCGGTGACCGAACAGGTCAGCCGGCTCGCCGGCGTGGCGCGTGAGGAAAGCGACTACCTGGGCGAGCAGTTCATCCAATGGTTCTGCAAGGAGCAGACCAGACAGATGGCGCTGATGTCTACCCTGCTGCGAGTCGCCGACCGCGCCGGGCACAACCTCTTCGACCTGGAGAACTTCGTCGCTCGTGAGGTCGGCTCGGCGCCCAGCGCCTCAGGCGCTCCGCATGCCGCCGGTGGCAGCCTCTGACCGCGTGCGGCGCGGTCTGGTCAGCCGATGTGTAAGGGGTCGATCTGGACCCGGACGGGTTCGTGTGTCGCCCGGGCGCTGAGCACGGCGACGCCGCGCCGCAAGGCAGCCGCCAACGCCAGACCCTGATCACGGGGCACCCGTAGCAGCATCCGGGTCACCGCCGTGTCGGCAGCGAAGCCCGCCGGGCGGCGTGCCCCCGGCGGCAGCTCAACCGGGCCGAGCGCATCTGTGCCGTCGGGCAGCTGGACTTCGCCGAGCAGCGCGCCCACCGCGTCCGCGGTGCCGTCGACGGCGGCGATGTGCACACTTGGCGGCAGGCCGACTTCGCTGCGGCCGGTGAGCTCGGCATCCGCGTGGCCGACTGGGTCCCAGCG
>NZ_CAXUCH010000330.1:0-3796 GCF_964249325.1 uncultured Mycobacterium sp.
AGCATAATCAGTGCTCAACGACGACCACGCCCCCGCCGCCGCCAGCAACGACCCCGGACCCGGACCGGCGCTCAACAACGCCGAATGCACCTCCGGCGGAAACGCCATCCAGATCGGTGATGTCACAGGCACTCCTGGTTTTGCCGGGCAGCGACCAGCCCAACGGTCTGCGCCCTAGCGCCAGGGGCTGGCTGGGCAGGTCAACTGACCCGGCATTTAATACGACCTGGTGTCGTAGGACAAGACCCGGTCGGGGTATGGGGTATTTGCTGAAACGACGATGTCGTGCGCGTCAAGCACCGAGGAGGGTCGGCAGCTTCAGCGCGGAATCAACCGCCAGCGCGCAGAACACCACCGCCAGGTAGTTGTTGGACTGCAGGAACAGCCGCAGCGGTTTGACCGGCTCGCCGCGGCGCACTCCGGCGTAGAGCTGGTGTGCCATCGCCAGGAACCACACCCCGGCCAGCACCGCAACGGTCGCGTAGAGCCAACCGGCGGCCAGCGCCAACACCAGCGTCGCCGCCACCGTGAGCCACGTATAGATCAGGATCCGCCCGGTGACCTGCCGCTCCGTGGCGACGGCCGGCAGCATCGGTACACCGGCGGCTTTGTAGTCGTCCTTGTACCGCATGGCCAGCGCCCAGGTGTGCGGCGGCGTCCAGAAGAAGATGATCGCGAACATCACCAACGCCGGCCAGCCGATGGTGCCGGTCACCGCCGACCAGCCGATCATCACCGGCATACAGCCGGCTGCCCCACCCCAGACCACGTTCTGGGAGGTGCGGCGCTTGAGCCACAGTGTGTAGACGAAGACGTAGAACGCGATCGTGGCAATGGCCAACAGCCCGGACAGCAGGTTGGTGGTCCACCACAGCCAAAAGAACGACCCCGCACTCAACACCAGGCCGAACACCAGGGCGTTCCGGGTCGGCACGGCGGCGCGCGCCAATGGCCGTCGCGCGGTGCGTTTCATCACCTTGTCGATGTCGGCGTCGGCCACACAGTTGAGCGCGTTAGCGCCGCCGGCGGCCAGGATCCCGCCGATCAACGTGTTGAGGATCAGCAGCGGGTTCACCGTGCCGCGGTCGGCCAACAACATCGCCGGAATCGCGGTCACCAACAGCAGCTCGACGACCCGCGGCTTGGTCAACGCGAAGTAAGCCAGCACAGTGGTGCGTACCGGACTTGGCGCGACGCGCCCGCGAACGCTCACGCAATAACTCCTCGATCGCAGCAGCGCGCAGCTTCTACTACAGACGATGGTAGACCGCGTGGCTACGGCGGCCTGACCGCAGGGTCGGTTCGCAACCGATTGCACATGATCGGATCGGTCATACGCCGTTTGTTCAGCGGCCGACAGTGGTACGACGAATGTTGACCTGCAGTGCGCTGTGATCCCGCACTAGGGTGGGGATGAACCGGCTTGTCGACCTGAGGACTGAGCTTGTGACCACGCTTGAAGACATTTCCGCGCTTACCCAACCGCACCATCCCGACGACTGGACCGAGGTCGACTCGCTTGCGGTCGACACGATCCGGGTGCTGGCCGCCGACGCGGTCCAGAAGGTCGGCAACGGCCATCCCGGGACGGCGATGAGCCTGGCCCCGCTGGCCTACACGTTGTTCCAGCGGGTAATGCGCCACGATCCCAGCGACACCACGTGGCTGGGCCGCGACCGGTTTGTGCTGTCGGCCGGGCACAGCAGCCTGACCCTCTACATTCAGCTTTACCTCGGCGGCTTCGGCCTTGAGTTGTCCGACATCCAGTCGTATCGCACCTGGGGATCCAAGACTCCCGGGCATCCGGAGTTTCGCCACACCAAGGGAGTGGAGATCACCACCGGCCCGCTCGGTCAGGGCCTGGGATCGGCGGTGGGGATGGCGATGGCCGCACGCTTCGAGCGCGGCCTGTTCGACCCCGACGCCGCTCCAGGATCCAGTCCGTTCGACCACTACATCTTTGTGATCGCCTCGGACGGCGACATCGAGGAAGGGGTGACGTCGGAGGCGTCGTCGTTGGCTGCGGTGCAGCAGCTGGGCAACCTCATCGTGTTCTACGACCACAACCAGATTTCGATCGAAGACGACACCAACATCGCGCTGTGTGAGAACACCGCCGACCGCTACCGCGCCTACGGCTGGCATGTGCAGGAGATCGAGGGCGGGGAGAACGTGGTGGCGATCGAGGAGGCCATCGCGAACGCGAAGGCCGTCACGGACCGGCCCTCGTTCATCGAGCTGCGCACGATCATCGGCTATCCGGCACCGAACGCGATGAACACCGGCAAGGCGCACGGCGCGGCCCTGGGCGAGGACGAGGTAGCGGCCACCAAGAAGGTGCTCGGGTTCGACCCCGACAAGCACTTCCAGGTCAGCGACGAAGTGCTGGCCCACACCCGCAAGCTGGTGCAGCGCGGCAAGCAGGCTCACGAACGCTGGCAGCCCGAGTTCGATGCGTGGGCGCAGCGGGAGCCCGAACGCAAGGCGCTGCTGGACCGGCTGCTGGCGCAAAAGCTGCCCGACGGCTGGGACGCGGACTTGCCGCACTGGGAGCCCGGATCCGACGAGATCGCCACCCGCAAAGCGTCCGGTGCGGTGTTGAACGCGGTGGCACCGAAGCTTCCCGAGTTATGGGGCGGGTCCGCCGATCTGGCCGAAAGCAACCTCACCACGATCAACGACGCCGAGTCGTTCGGCCCGCCGTCGATCTCCACCAAACAGTTCAGCGCGACGTGGTATGGCCGCGTACTGCATTTCGGTGTGCGCGAGCACGCGATGGGCGCGATCCTGTCCGGCATCGTGCTGCACGGCCCGACTCGGGCCTACGGCGGCACGTTCCTGACGTTCTCCGACTACATGCGCCCGTCGGTGCGGCTGGCGGCACTGATGGACATCGACACCATCTATGTGTGGACACATGACTCGATCGGTCTGGGCGAAGACGGTCCGACCCATCAGCCCATCGAGCACCTGGCGGCGCTGCGCGCCATCCCGAATTTGTCAGTGGTCCGTCCCGCCGATGCCAATGAGACCGCGTACGCGTGGCACAGCATCTTGGCCCGCGGCAACGGCAGCGGGCCGGTCGGGCTGATCCTGACCCGGCAGGGTGTGCCGGTGCTTGAAGGAACCAGCGCCGAGGGCGTCGCCCGGGGCGGCTACGTACTCGGCGACACCGAAGGCGCCGACCCCGACGTCATCCTGATCGGCACCGGTTCCGAACTGCAGATCGCGGTGGCCGCGCAGAAGGTGTTGGTTGACAAGGGGGTTACCGCGCGGGTGGTCTCGATGCCGTGTGTGGAGTGGTTCGAGTCTCAGCCGTATGACTATCAGGACAGTGTGCTGCCGCCGAGCGTGTCGGCCCGCATAGCTGTCGAGGCCGGTATCGCAATGCCCTGGCACAAAATGGTCGGCGAGGCCGGGCAGATCGTGTCGATCGAGCACTACGGCGAATCCGCGGATTACAAGACCCTGTACCGGGAATTCGGCTTCACCGCAGAAGCCGTCGTTGCCGCCGCCGAACGAGCACTGGACAACTCCAGAAGAAGGGCAGATCAATGACTCAGAATGCCAATCTCGCCGCGTTGAGCGCGGCAGGTGTATCGGTATGGCTGGACGACTTGTCGCGAGACCGGATCAAGTCCGGCAATCTGCAGCAGCTGATCGACACCAGGTGCGTCGTCGGTGTCACCAGCAACCCGACGATCTTTCAGAAGGCGCTGGCGGAAAGCGACACCTACAACGACCAGATCGCCGAGCTGGCCGAACGCGGCGCCGACGTCGACGCCACTGTCCGCAC
>NZ_CAXUCH010000331.1:0-3785 GCF_964249325.1 uncultured Mycobacterium sp.
ACGCTGGCCTGCTCTGTGGCGAGCAAGGCGTGGAAGTCTTCCGGTGAGCGCGCCACCGACTCGGGCACCACGACCAGCCGGCCACCATACAACAGCGCTCCCCAGATCTCACACACCGAGACATCGAAGGCCAACGAATGCCACTGGGACCACACCTGCCCGTCCAGCTCGAGGCTGTCGTCCAAAGACGCCATCAGCTCGATCACGTTCCGGTGCGTTATTGCCACACCTTTGGGGACACCGGTAGTGCCCGACGTGTAGATCAAGTAGGCAATGTCATCGACAGTCGCCGCCGGCAAGGCCGCGACGGGATAGGGCTGGATACCGGGATCTGCGACATCGATGACCGGCACGCCATGCCCCTGCAGCCGCTCGGCCAACCCGGCAGTGGTAACCGCCACGAGCGGGGCGGCATCACCGAATAGGAAATCGATCCGCGCCGCCGGCACCGCCGGGTCGATCGGCAGGTAGGCCGCTCCAGTTTTGAGCACCGCCAATATCGCCACGATCGCCTCGGCGGACCGGGGAAACAGCAGCGCCACACGCTCCCCCGGACGCGCACCCTGACCCGCCAGCAGATGCGCCAACCGGTTGGCGGCCTCGTCAAGCTCGCGGTAAGTCCACCAACTCTCCCCGCAACTGACCGCCACCGCGCTCGGGTCGCGGGCCACCTGCGCGGCAAATATGTCCGGAATCGACACCGCCTCGGTTACCGGCGCGCTCAACACCGCCCGATTGCCCCACGCATCTAGGCGGGCATGCTCACCGGCATCGAGCACATCCATAGACGACAACCGCCGACCCGGATCGGTGGTCATCGCCACCAACACCCGTCGTAATCGCTCGATCAGCGTTTCGATGCTTTCCACGTCGAACACATCGGTATCGAATTCGACGCGAAGGCCCAGTTCGTGACCCGGTACGGCTTGCACCGCAAGGGGGTAGTGGTTGTATTCGCGGTTCGTGAAATCGGTTATGGCCAAGCCGTCGACACCCAGCAACGAATCGGTGTCCAGCGGGTAGTTTTCGTACACGAACAGGGTGTCGAACAGTCGCTCGTGGCCGGCAGCGCGGTGGATGTCGTTCAGCGCCAGGTGCTGGTGCTCGAGCGTGCGGTAGTGGGCACTTTGCAGCTGGTCGAGCAGGTCGGCGGTGGTCGTGCCCGCCGTGATGTGTGCCCGCACCGGGACCGTGTTGATCAGCAGGCCCACCATTGAGTCCGCGTCGGGCACGTCGTCTGGTCGCCCCGATACCGTCGTGCCGAAGGCGACATCGTGGTGGCCGGTCAGCCACATCAGCACCTGTGCGTAGGCGGCCTGCAGGACGGTGTTGACGGTGGTGCGGCGCGAGCGCGCCAGCTCATCAACGGCGCGAGTGGTCTCAGCCGGCATTCGAAATGACGCAACGCTTCGCCGCCCGAGCTCTAACCGGCCTGGCGGGCCGACCAAGGTCGGGGTGTCAAAATCGCCGAGTACCTCACCCCAGGCCGCGCGGGCGGCATCACGGTTTCGATCAGCCAGCCAGCTGACAAAGCTGCGATACGGCACGGGCGCGGGTAGTCGCTGCCCGTAGTAGCTGGTGAATATTTCGCGCAGCAGAATCGGTAGCGACCACCCATCCGCCACGATGTGGTGGACGGTCAGCACAAACCGGTGCCGGTCTTCTGCAGTGCGAAGAACAGCGGCCCGAAAAGCAGGCCGGTCGGCCACGTTGCGGACCTCGGCCCGTTCGGCGGCGCAGAACCGCTTGATCTGCTCATTGACATCGGCGTTGTCGATGTCGACTTCGACATACCGCCACCCAGCCGCGGGACCGGCCGGGATGATTTGAACCGGCTCATCGAACTGGTCGCAGAATCGGGCCACCAGGTTCGGGTGCCGGTTGACGACCGTGTGCACCGCATCGCGCAGCCGGAGCGGGTCAAGCGGGCCGGCGATGCTGATATCTAGCTGCAGCACGTATAGGTCGTCGCCGCCCTGGGCAGTGCTGGTGTGAAACAGCAGCCCATGCTGCAGTGAGGTCAGCGCCAAAATATCGGCGATTTGATAGTGCTGCTGGAGCTGGTCGATCTGCTGCTGGGTGAGCCGGGCCGGGGCAACATCGGACGGGGTGAACCCACCTCCACCGGCGCGCACATGCGCGCAAATGCCGGCCAAGGCCTCAAACCACAACTGGCCCAGCCGGCTGACCTGTTCGCGGTGAAGTGCTGAGGGTGCCCATGTCCAGTTGGCGTGCAGATGCGGGCCAGAATCGGTGTCCACGGCGCTGGCGTTGAGTTCGACGGTGTGTGCCAGCGGCATGGGCAAAGCCGCGGCGGTTAACGACGAGCCGTGCTGGCTGATCCGCCACACCTCACCGGAGGCCTCCGCGGCACCCAGGCGCCCCAAGTAGTTGAATCCGACGGGGGGGTCGAACCCGGCAAGATCAATGTCGGCGTTCAGGTAACGCAGCAGACCATAGGTCAGACCGTCGGGCAGGGCGAGAAGCTGCTCTTTGGCGTCCTTGATCAGCGAACCCAGCGCCGCCTCGCCGGCCGCTACCTGCGCCCACTCCAGCCCGTCGACCGTCAACGCCACCGGGTACTTAGTGGTAAACCAGCCCACCGTGCGCGACAAATCCACATCAGATGCCAGCTCCTCGTGGCGCCCGTGACCCTCGACATCGATGCCGATCGGCACGCCCCGTTTGCCCAAGAACTCCGCCAACGCCAGCCCGAACGCGATGAGAAGGATGTCGTGCACACCGGCATGGAAAGCCGCCGGCACCTCGCCCAACAGCATGCGGGTGTTTTCGACATCCAGTTCCACCGACAGATGCTCGGCGCCGGCATAGGTATCCACCGCAGGCTGTACCGCTGGCAGCGCGGCCGGGGTCGCCGCCAGCTGCCGCCACGCCTCGGCCTGGGCCACCACGTCCGGAGCGTGCGCATGTTCGGCCAGCAGCGCCGACCACCGGGCAAACGATGTTCCCGGAACCGGCAACACCACCGGCTGCCTCGCGCTGTGCTGGGCCCAGGCGGCGTTGAGGTCGTCGAGCAGAATCCGCCACGACACCCCATCGACGGCAAGATGGTGGATCATCAACACCAATTGGCCGGCTTCGCCTACCCACAGCGCGCGCAGCATTGCGCCGGCCTTCGGGTTGAGCCGCGACCTCGCCGTGACCAGCGCGGCATCGGAGAGCGTGTTCACCGTGTGCAAGCACCTGAGAGCGTCCACCGACCCCGCCTCGGGCACCATCAGCGACCACCCGCCGGCTCCGTCATCGTCGACGCGGGCCCGCAGCATGGCATGCCGATCCAGCAACGCCTGCAACAGCACCACCACATCGGCCTGGCTGACCCCGGCAGGCGCCTGCAGCAGCATCGTCTGGTTGAACTGCTCCACAGGCCCCTCGAGACTGTGCAGCCAGCGCATGATCGGGGTGGCCGCCACGGGGCCGATGCCCTCATCAACCGGGCCGCCCGCGCCGTCCGCCACGCCGGCAACTCGGGCCAGCCGGGCGACGGTCTGCTCGACAAATACATCGCGCGGCCGGCACAACACACCGGCGGCACGCGCCCGCGCCGCCACCTGCATCGACAAAATGCTGTCGCCGCCCAGCTCGAAGAAGGAGTCGTCGACCCCGACACGCTCGAGCCCGAGGACTTGGGCGTAGATGCCGGCCAGAATCTCCTCGACGGCGTCGGCCGGGGCGCGGTAGCGGTCGGAATCGGTGTACTCGGGCGCGGGTAGGGCGCGTTTGTCGAGTTTGCCGTTGACCGTCAGGGGTAGCGTCTCCAACAC
>NZ_CAXUCH010000332.1:0-3779 GCF_964249325.1 uncultured Mycobacterium sp.
GCCAAGCCCGAGAAGCCGCATACTTCGGACCAGCCCCACCCGAGGCTGACGACGATGATCCTCCGCCTTTTTAGTTGGTGCAGGATAGCCAGATGAGCCTCGAGCAGCTACCGCAGCTGGCTGCCGAAGATCACACCTGCTATGTGTGCGAAATCGTCTACCAACGGATCAGTGTTGACGACGCCGTCAACGCGATCGCCGAACTACCGGCCGCCGTGCGCGAGGCCGTTCTCGCAATACCTCCCGACGCGCGGCGGCGGCGCCCCAGCCCGCAGGTGTGGTCAGTCGCCGAATACGTTTGCCATCTGCGCGACGTGTACATGAGCTTCACCATCCGGCTCCACCGCGCTCGCAACGAAGATCGCCCGGCAGTCGATCCGATGTTCAATGAGTTACGGGCGCGACGGTTCCGCTACAACGAATGCGACCTGGCTCCCACGCTCGACGAGCTCACAGCAGCCGCAACCGGGTTCTGCGAGGAAGTAGCGCGAACGGAAGACCGCGAGTGGGACCGCGTCATCACCCGGTTGCCCGGCGAGCAGCGCACGGCGCTTTGGCTCGTCCGTCAGGCGATGCACGAAGGCATTCACCACCTCGGCGATATCCGCAGGATCGGCAGGGTATGCGGCCAGGCACAAATTTGGCGCTGAGCAGGTCGTCACCTAGACTCTAGGGGTTGCCGTGGGCAGACCTCGGCCGGCGCAAGGTGACGGCCCCGCGTGCCTTTCGGCGACGAAGACCACGCACGCCAGGTCTCTGGTGGGCACTGCCCACCGGGACGGCACGGCCTGCCGTGCACACGTTAACCGAGGAGATCTGATGATTCAGCAGGAATCGCGACTGAAGGTGGCCGACAACACCGGCGCCAAGGAGATCTTGTGCATCCGCGTGCTCGGCGGCTCATCGCGACGCTACGCCGGAATCGGCGACGTCATTGTGGCGACGGTCAAGGACGCGATCCCCGGCGGCAACGTCAAGCGCGGCGATGTGGTCAAGGCGGTCGTGGTGCGCACCGCCAAAGAGCGTCGCCGCCCCGACGGCAGCTACATCAAGTTCGACGAGAACGCGGCAGTGATCATCAAGCCCGACAACGACCCGCGCGGCACCCGCATCTTCGGCCCCGTCGGCCGCGAGCTGCGGGAGAAGCGCTTCATGAAGATCATCTCGCTGGCCCCGGAGGTGTTGTAGATGAAAATCCACAAGGGCGACACCGTGCTGGTCATCTCCGGCAAAGACAAGGGCGCCAAGGGCAAGGTGCTCAAGGCATACCCGGCAAAGAATAAAGTGCTCGTCGAGGGCGTCAACCGGATCAAGAAGCACACGCCGATCTCGACCAACCAGCGCGGCGCACGATCGGGCGGCATCGTCACCCAGGAAGCCCCGATCCACGTCTCCAACGTCATGGTGGTCGACTCCGACGGCAATCCCACCCGCATCGGGTACCGGGTCGATGAGGAGACCGGCAAGAAAGTCCGCATCTCCAAGCGCAACGGCAAGGACATCTGATGACGACCGCAGAAAAGGTTCAGCCGCGGCTCAAAGTCCGCTATCGCGAAGAGATCCGCGACGCGCTGCAAAAGCAATTCGGGTACCGCAACGTGATGCAGATCCCGACGGTGGTCAAGGTCGTCGTCAACATGGGTATCGGGGAAGCTGCCCGCGACGCCAAGATGATCAACGGCGCGGTCACCGACTTGGCGATGATCACCGGGCAGCGACCGGAGATCCGGCGGGCGCGAAAATCCATCGCCCAGTTCAAACTTCGCGAAGGCATGCCGATCGGCGTGCGAGCCACCCTGCGCGGCGATCGCATGTGGGAGTTCCTGGACCGGCTGACGTCGATTGCGCTGCCGCGTATTCGCGACTTCCGCGGATTGTCGCCGGCGCAGTTCGACGGCTCCGGTAACTACACATTCGGGCTGGCCGAGCAGTCGGTGTTCCACGAGATCGACGTGGACACCATCGACCGGACCCGCGGCATGAACATCAGCGTCGTCACCTCAGCGGCGACCGACGAGGAAGGACGCGCGCTATTGCGGGCCCTCGGCTTCCCGTTCAAGGAGAACTGAACAGATGGCAAAGAAGGCACTGGTCAACAAGGCTCAGCGCAAACCCAAGTTCAAGGTGCGGGCCTACACCCGCTGCAGTAAATGCGGCCGCCCGCACTCGGTGTACCGCAAGTTCGGCCTGTGCCGGATCTGCCTGCGCGAGATGGCGCACGCGGGCGAGCTGCCCGGCGTGCAGAAGAGCAGTTGGTGAAACGCGGCAGGCCCGACTCGGGAACCGCTGCGAGAAAGGTGACACGGCTGTCATGACGATGACGGACCCGATCGCAGACTTTTTGACGCGTCTGCGCAACGCCAATGCGGCGTACCACGACGAGGTGACGCTGCCGCACTCGAAGATCAAGGCGAACATCGCCGAGATCCTCAAAACCGAAGGGTATATCAGCGATTACCGCGTCGAAGACGCTCGGGTCGGCAAAGCGTTAGTCGTCCAGCTCAAATACGGGCCGAACCGCGAGCGCAGCCTGGCCGGCTTGCGCCGGGTATCCAAGCCCGGGCTGCGGGTATACGCGAAATCCACCAACCTGCCGCGGGTGCTCGGCGGCCTGGGCGTGGCGATCATCTCGACATCCTCGGGTCTGCTCACCGACCGTCAGGCGGCCAGACAGGGCGTGGGCGGCGAAGTCCTCGCATACGTGTGGTGAGGGGGAGCTTGGGCTATGTCGCGTATTGGTAAGCAGCCGATCCCTGTTGCCGCTGGCGTCGACGTCACGATCGACGGCCAGAACGTTTCGGTGAAGGGCCCCAAGGGGGCGCTGTCACTGACAGTCGCCGAACCGATCACGGTGTCGCGCAACGACGACGGCGCGATCGTGGTCAGCCGTCCCGACGACGAGCGGCGCAGCCGCTCGCTGCACGGACTCTCACGCACCTTGGTATCCAACTTGGTCACCGGCGTGACGCAGGGCTACACCACCAAGATGGAAATCTTCGGGGTGGGTTACCGCGTGCAGCTGCGGGGCAACAACCTGGAGTTCGCGCTGGGCTACAGCCATCCAGTGGTGGTCGAGGCGCCCGAGGGCATCACGTTCGCTGTCGAGTCGCCCACCAAATTCTCCGTCTCCGGGATCGACAAGCAGAAGGTCGGCCAGATCTCGGCGAACATCCGCCGGTTGCGCCGCCCCGACCCGTACAAGGGCAAGGGCGTGCGCTACGAGGGCGAGCAAGTGCGCCGCAAGGTCGGAAAGACAGGTAAGTAGTCATGGCTGCAACACAATCGGGGACCGCTCCCGGAAAACCGGTGGGGCAGAGCGTATCTGCGGCCCGTCGCGCCGGCCGGCTGCGCCGGCACGCGCGGCTGCGCAAAAAGGTTTCAGGCACCCCGGAGCGTCCGCGGCTGGTCGTGCACCGGTCGTCTCGGCACATCCACGTGCAACTGGTGAACGACCTCAACGGAACCACCCTGGCCGCTGCCTCCTCGATCGAGGCCGACGTCCGCGGCGTCGAGGGCGACAAGAAGGCCCGCAGTGTGCGGGTGGGCCAGTTGATCGCCGAACGGGCCAAGGCCGCCGGAATCGAGACCGTGGTGTTCGACCGCGGCGGATACAAATACGGTGGTCGCATTGCGGCGTTGGCCGACGCTGCCCGGGAAAACGGATTGAAGTTCTGATGACTGGCTTTTCGAACGAGACTGGAAGGACTGCAGTATGACGGAGCAGCCGACTGCAGGGGGCGCCGCTCCGGACACCGGCAGCGTGATCCGTAGTGAAGGAC
>NZ_CAXUCH010000333.1:0-3765 GCF_964249325.1 uncultured Mycobacterium sp.
CCAGCTCGCCGGCCTGCTCGACGAACGGCGCCAGCCCGTTGAGCGGGTTTTCGGCGTTGCTCCACGAGCTCAGGTCATCGACGACGAGGAACAATTCCTTGCCCGTCCAGAACCTGCGGGTCAGCAGCTCTTGCTGGCTGGTGCCCGGCGGCGGCAGGCGCCGCTCCAGCAGCGCACACAGGTGCCCGACCACCTCGCGAATGTTGGTGGTGGTGTAGGCGTACTGCGCCAGCCACGGGTTGTCGGGATCCTCGGGCACCACACCCACCAGCTTGCGGCGCGGGTCGATCAAGATGATCGACGCCTCCTGCGGCCGGTAGCGGCTCATGATGCTCAGCATCATCGTGCGCAAAAAGTTCGTCCGCCCGGAGCCTGCCCGCCCCGTCACGATCACGTGCGGATGCTCGGCGAAGTCGATGAACGCCGGGGCCAGCGTCTTTTCCGACAGCCCGAACGGCACCAGCTCCTTGCGCTGCACAGCGTCGCAGCCGGCCAGGATCTCAGCCAGCGGCACCGACTCCGGCAACCGCTTGAACGTTGTCACCTTGTCGACCCCGGCCACCCGACGCACCACCGCGCCGATCTCGCGGACCTCCACCGGACCCTGCGGCTGGTTGGCCAGGACCGGCACCCCCACCATCAAATGGTGGCCGCTGGGGCTCATACCCCGGCCCGGCACATCGGGCACTTCTTTGGCCGGGTTGCGCTGCGGGTCGCGCGGATCCCGCGGAATCTCGGAGTCCAGTGGGTTGACCAACCGCAATTCCAGGCGCTGCGCGGATTCGGTGCGCACCGCGCTGCGCAGACCCGTGAGCGAACTGGTGTGGGTGATCACCACGCGCACCCCGTAGTTGCGGGCCCGCATGAGCCTGAGCACCGTGTCGACATGCTGCGGATAGGCTTCGTTGAAGTTGCTCCACCCGTCGACGATCAGCACCACATCCCCGCCCGGCACACCGATGTCGTGCGGATTGGCGCCGAACTTGGCTTCGCGCACCGTCATCATGTCCAGCCCCCGAGTGGTGAAGATCCGGTCCCGTTCGGCCACAATGTTTTCCACCGTGGCGATCACCCGGCCCACGCCCTCGCTGTCGGAGCTGGCGACCACCGCGGCCACGTGCGGCAGATCGCCGACCCTCGCCAGATGCGGGCCGCTGGCCGCGATGCAGTAAAACTGCACCCGCTCAGGGCGATACATCAGTGCGCCCGTAGTCACCATGGTCATCACCGCGTTGGTCGCCCCGCGTTTGGGCGCGCACACGATCAGCGCATTGTCGTTCAGCAGGTCCAGGCTGTGCACATCCTGGCGGTGCTCACGCGGACGGTCCTCCAGCGCCACCGGCAGCAGCAGGCCGGGGTTGTTGCCGTAGTCGACATCCCACGGCTTGCCGCGCAGCCGGCCCACCAGGTCATCAGCCGCGGGCGGCTCCCCCAGCGGCGGCAACCAAAACGGGCGCGGCGGACCCACCCCGGTGGCCTGCAACGAGTTGATCAGCGCGTCAACGATCTTCGTGTTCGGCCCGCTGGGCATCGGGTCGGCGACCTCGACCGGCTCAGGTGCGACCGGCGGGGCCGCCAACAAGCCGTCGATGTCCTCGGCCTGCTCGACGCTGAACACCCGCGGCTCGAACCAGGTGCCCGCACGCACCGGCTCGACGGCCCGCCGGCTTGCCCGCGAGGCGACGAACGGCGCCGAGGAATAAAAGAACCGGAACTGGCGCGGCTGGCGCAACGCGACCCGCAAATACGCTGTGCCCTCGGCGTTTTCGGGCGGAATGTGCGCAGCCACGCCGCTGCCGATGGCCTCGCGGGAATCCTCCTCCCGCCCGGTGCGCGCGGCGATGGTGAACCCCAGCTGCTTGCGGATATCGCGCAGGTTCTGTGTATCCACGATCTGGCCGACCAACTGCAAGAACACGTGCAGCGAGCGGCCCTGGCGCACGATGCGCCAAAACAGCTGGCGAAACTTCAGCCCCCAGATCGGATCGGTGAACATCTCGTTGTATTCGTCGCAGATCACGAACAACGCCGGAATCGGCGGCAGCGACGGGTCGGTCAGGCGCCGCTGGTTGTAGGTGGTCACATCCGGGCAGCTGTCCAGCGCCGCGATCGCCGCCCCGCGCCGGTCCAGTTCCCCGTCGAGGGCCTCATACATGCGGCCCACCAGGTGGCGCTCGTCGGCCAGGTTGCTCACCGCGGCCACCACATGCGGGAAGCGCTGAATGATCCCCGCGGCCGACTTCAGTTTGAAGTCGGAGAACACGATGTTGACCACGTCAGGCGAATGCGTCGCACACAGCGAGGCCACCTCGGTGATGATGCCCTCGGTTTTGCCGGCCCCGGTGCTGCCCACGAACAGCGAATGCATGTTCATGCCTTGCTGGGAGCCTTCCTTGAGGTCCAGCTCCACCACTTCGCCGGTGTCGCTGTAGGTGCCCACCGGAAACCGCATCCACTCGCGGCCCTGGATCATCCGCGGTGCCCACAACCGGTCCACATCCAGCCGCAGCGGGTCGTCGATGCCCAGCACGTCGAGCAGCGTGCGCCGCCCGGTGTCCTCCTCGGCGGCCACACTGGTCGACCCGGTGGCCCGATACCGGGCCAACCCGCGCGCGAAGCGCTCAGCGTCGGCCAGGCTCATCTGATCGGCGGTGGCGTAAAACGCCTCCTCCAGCTCGTCGGCGCCGTGCGGGCTGGCCGCGAACAACGCCGGGTCGTCGGGTGGCAAGCGCTTGCGCAGCACCCCGTCGGCGAGCCGGTAGGTGCACGACGGATCAAAGCCGACCCAGTACTTGGCTGCGAACGTCTCCGGCGGGCGCGGCGGGGCCTGGCGGGCCAACCGGATAAAACAGGTCCCCGCGTAGCCGCCCGCGCCGGTCAACCCCGCCCAGTCCTCCGGAGTGGCGCAGTTGTCGTCGATGATCACCCGCAGCGGGAGCACCTGTGTCGAGGCCCCGTGCAGTTCGTCGCGGCTCGCGGGCGGTCGCCACGGGTCGCGCGGCCCCTCGGGGTCCTCGTCAAGAAACTGCTCCAGCTGCGCCGGTGAGGAAAACAGCAGCCGGCGCTCCCCGCAGCCGTCGCGGCGGTTGCGGTGCTGCAGATGCGGAAGCCACTTAGCCCAATCCCACTGTGTGGGCGCCGATGTCACCACAATGATCTGCACGTCGGCCGGGCTGTGAAAGGCCGCCAGCTGGCACATCATCGCCCGCGTCACAGCGCGCGCCTCATCGAGGTCCCCGATGACCGACAGACCCGGAAAACGTTGCAGCCAAATCGCTTTCGGGGTGTTGTCGATGTACTCCTGCTCGTTGATGAACTTACGCAGCGCATGACCGGTCGCCGGCTCCAGATGTGACGCCTGCACCACCTTGGGTTTTTCCAGCGTCATCTTCAACGCCACCTTGCCCACCCCGACGCGCACCACGGCGAACGCCTCGCTGCCCGGGGCGCGCTCCCACATCCGCACCGAACCGGCCACACTGGGCAAATCAGCGGGGTCCCAATGGAAATGGCGGCGATGCTCCCACTGCTTGCGCCGCTGGACGTTGACCTCGTCGCGGATGTCGTCTTGGCGGGCAAACCACGCCCGCCGGGCCGCCGTCAGCTCGCCCCACGACATCTTCTGCGCGGCGCCGCGACCCCGCACCAGCATCCCGACCATGCTGAACGCGGCCATGAAGCCGAACAGCCCGAACCCCGTGGCGAACGTACGCATGCCCGACACGTACATCGCCACGATCAGCCCCACCACGCCGACCACCAGCC
>NZ_CAXUCH010000334.1:0-3742 GCF_964249325.1 uncultured Mycobacterium sp.
GCCCAGCTGGCCGGCCGCTGAGGCCGCCACGCCACCCTCGTTTGGCACCGCGAACAGCGATTCCGCGCGGGCGAGCACGGCCCCGACCTGTGCTGCCACGTCGCTGACAGTCATGGCCTCATTATCCGTGGCCGGAAGTGCCTTTCAGAGCACCAATACGACGGCGCGCTGAACACAGCCGCCGCCCTGATAGCGATCGTCTCCGACAGACGATCCACTCCTGTAAGTACCGTGTGAAGCACTATGTGATGTAGCCTGGTATCGGAGGTGGGTTCCATGTTGACGTCGGCCCGGCCGGATCTCGATGCCTACAACGCCGCGCTCACCATGAGCACCGCGGAACTGGTCAGCAATTTGCGTGACCTGCTGGGCGCCAAACTGGTCGCCTACCTGGGCAAGGTCAAGGAGACCCGCGCGGTGCGGCAATGGGCGCAGGGCACCCGCCAGATCGCCAACCCCGCCGACGTCGATCGGCTCCGCGTCGCCTACCGTGCGGCCAGCATGATCGCCCAACGCGACGGCAAGCAGGTCGCCCAGGCCTGGTTTCAGGGGCTGAACCCGCTGCTCGACGACCGCGCCCCCGCGCGGGTGTTGCGTGATGGCGACCTGGAAACCGTTGGGCCCCAAATACTCACCGCGGCCCGCCAGTTCGCCGCCGTGGGGTGATGGCGCAGGCGATCGGTCTCGACACGGCCCACGGTGCTGTGCGCGCGGTGCGCCTACAGGCTGTGCGTGCCTACCACGTGGGCTACCGGCCAGACCCGTGGGCCTGGACGCCGTGGGAGTACGCCGGCGCCGACGGCCGGTTTCACGGCCGCTGGGACGATCCGCACGGCACATGGCGCAGCCTGTACCTCGGTGTCTCACCGCTGGCGTGCTATCTCGAGGTGCTCGCTCGTTTCCGGCCCGAGCCGCAGATGGCCGCCGAGCTGGCCGAAATCGTCGACAACGATGACAACGACCACCTCTACCCCACCGCGCCGGCCGGCCATCTGCCCCGCAGCTGGTGCGGGCCGCGGCTGCTCGGCTCCGGACGAGTGAGCGGGGTTTTCGCGGTACCCGGCCACCGGGCGTCGCTTGCCGCGCTGCGCGGACGGTTCCTGCCGCCGGCGCGGGCATTGGGTCTTGCCGACCTTGACGGCGCCGCCATCCGCGACAGCCGGCCCCGCGCCCTCACCCAGGCCATCGCCGCCTGGCTCTATGCCCTGCGCACACCGGACGGCGCGCCGCTCAACGGGATCCAGTTCGAGTCCCGTCACGGCGATGGCCTCACCCTGTGGTCGGTTTACGAGCGTGATCCCGCCGCGGCCAGCCCGCCCGAAATCGAGCAGGAGGCCGCTGAGCCGATCGCGCCCGACGATCCCCAACTGCTGGAGGCGATGCGGTTGCACCGCCTCAGCTGGCTGCCCTGACCTCCCCAGAGTGCAATGGCGGGCACAAACACGAAAGCCTCCCAGGATGCGTCAACACACCCGGCGCGGCGCACCGGTGGCTCACGTCGACTTACTCCTCGGCGCACCGGCGTCCGCTGACCGGGCAGATACCCGGATCGTAGGGTCGCTGCAGCCGCGCCGAAATGAACTGGGCGGTCCGCGCGTGACCGGCGTTCAGCCAGCGACCGACAACCATGACACTGACCGCTGCGGCGCCGGCGCGCCGCAGCGCCAACGCCGCCGACTGCGCGTTCGACCCCGTGGTCCACACATCATCGACGATCAGCACATGGCGGCCATTCAGCCGAACAGCGGGCTGCAGCGCGAACTTGGCGTTGACGGCCCGGTCGCACATCGCCTCCGGTGCCGGCACCAGCGCCACCGCCTCGCTGAGCACGCTCAGCTGGTCAGCGAGCTCGGCCAAGGGGTGGCGACCGGGCCGGCAGGTCAGCGACGGAATGACCAACCGCAGCGACACCGGCAGCCCGACAGCACGCGCGATGCAGCGCTCATGCAGGGTAATGCCCAGCGACAGCACCGATTTGACGATGACACTGTGCTGCTCGCGCACCACCCGGTCCGGGTGGTTCTTGTAGCGGTGCAACAGGTTCGCTGACGCTGTGCCGGCGATAACATAGGTCAGCGGCGCCACGACGTCGGCCAGCCCGGCGATGCGCCCGTCCCGGCGACAGCGCCAGCACAGCTCGAACCCCTTCACCGGGGCGGCACACACCCGGCAGGTCACTCCCTGCTCGCGGACGACGTTGCGCAGATACCCGCCGGCGGATGTCAGCGCGGTGTGGACATCGTCGATGACCTCGGTCAATCCCCCACCCCCACAACGTCATCGACGATGTCGAGCACCGCGGCGGCGCTGTGCGCGACATACACACCGCGCCGGCCCCGCAGCGCGGCGCCCCACCGCGTCGAGGCCGCCACGTCGGTCAGGATCAGCGGCCGGCGATGTTCGACAGAGCGGCGCGCCAGGATGCGCGACCCGCTGTGCTCGCCGGCTTCCACGATCACCGACGCCGTGGCAAGACCGGAGATGGTCGCGTTGCGCATCCGCAACGCGTGTTTGTCCGGCGGCGCGTCCGGCAGGAACTGAGACACCAACGCCCCGACCGCCGCGACCCGGTCGTGCAGAGCCCGGTTTTCCTGTGGATACACCATGTGGATACCGGTGCCCAGCACACCGATCGGGCGACCGCCGGCCGCGAGCGTCGCCTCATGCGCGGCGGTGTCGATACCGGCGGCCAGACCCGAAACGACGGAAAAGCCCCGCTCGACCAGTCCCCGGGCGATATCTGCGGCCATCCGCTGACCACCCACCGAGGCCCTACGCGACCCGACCACCGACACGCCCAACTCATCGGCGCAAAGTCCTCCCTGCACGAAAAGCAGCGGCGGGCATTGCTGAATCCGCTTCAGCCGCAACGGATACCGCTGGTCTACAATCGTCACAAGGTCGAAGTCGGCGCGCTGCCATTCGGTCAGCTGGTCGCGCGCCCGCATCAGCGCATCATCGGACCCACCAGGACGTCGTCGAGAGTAAGCGGATGCCGCTCGTTCCACACGGCGAGCGCCGACCCGCGTCGCACAACCTCGGACGCGATGGCGGACCACCCTGTGGATAACCGCCGCGGATCGACGGCAGCTGGCTTGCCCAGCAGGGCCACCAGCGTTACCCGTTCCTCCTCGCCCGGATGCGTGTCCTCCATGCGCGGCACGATAGAACCGCCGACCGACACTCCGCGGCCGGCTCACGTATCGACAGGTCAGCGCACAATCCAGCTGCCGCGGGTTACTACACATCATGATCGGTGTCAGCGCTCACACGGATCTGCTTCTCCGTTGTCGCGGCGTACAGCGCACGGCAGCACCAAAGGCATCCGCACCGCAACCCAGCGCTCAATGCCATACTGGACACTGCACCAATCGTCTACCGAATACGCGACCCTGCGTCGAAGCCTTCTCCTGCGAGTCAGTGGCAAACTGAAGCCGTTCATGGCTGAGCAGTACCAGGCAGCGTTAGCCACCTGACTGCGCCACCACGGCACCCCACAAGTCACACGGCCGTGGCAGATCGGTTGTCAGCTGCACCGTGCGCGCCACCGCCAGCCGCCGTTGCACGGCGAACCGACCACCCGGTATCAGCCATTAATTCAGGCAAGCTGGCAACCGGTCGAGGCGCAGCCGGCGAAACAAAAGGTGACATCGTGAAGCTCCGGGACCCGAGTTCTATGCGAACGGTGAGGTGCTGGGGAAGATCCGTGCTCGGCCGTGAACTCGAGGCTTCGCTTAGCTAG
>NZ_CAXUCH010000335.1:0-3728 GCF_964249325.1 uncultured Mycobacterium sp.
GGGCTGCCCGGCGGATGGCTGGGCGGCAGCACCGGTGCCGAACCGGCGGCCGCGCAGCCCTCGGGTATGGGCGGCGGGCTCTACGGCGCTCCGGCAGCACTGGGCCGCGAGGGGTCGTCGGCTTCGGCGGAGAAATCCCCGCCGCGCACCATGCAAGTCACCGCCCGCTCAGCGGCCGACAGAGGGGAGCGGCAACAGAATTAGTGCACACAGCGGCCCCGCGGGGCTTTTAGACTCGACGCACACTCGCAAATGAAACTCAGTTGATGAGGAGAAAACACACATGGCTCTTGTCGGACACCCTCAATTGGTGGCGTTCGCTGATCAGATGGACGAGTTGTCGCAGCGCGTCCAAGATGTGCTGCAGCAGTACCTGAATCATTCGATGGAACTGCACAGCGGTGGCGGGTTGACCGGTGCGGCCGGCACGGCCAACATTCAAACAACCCAGGACGTCCACGACGCCCAGGCCCGCATCCAGGCCCGGTTCCAGCAACTCAACGACCTGGTGCGCCAAAACGCGCACGGCTATGCCAACACCGACCACAACAACCAACAAACCATCGCCGCGGTTCCCGGCGCGTTGCGGTTCCAGTAACTGTCCCAACTCTTTTCGGCTTTGACCCCGACGGATTAAACCTAGACGAAGGAAAACCTTTCATGGACGACATGATGCGCTACAACCCAGCGATGCTGGCCGACTACACCAGCACCCTGATGACGTTCAGCGCGACGCTGGACAGCCTCGGTCAGGAGGCGCTGCAGAAGCTGGCCGGCATTCATGAATTCTTCGACACCCAGCACGGTTCGGTGGCCTACCAGCAGGCCCAGCAGCTGATCATCGACGGCATCAACGACGGCAAGGAAGTGATCGCGCGGCACAGCGGCGCGGTGGAGACGTCGGGTGCTGATTTCGTCGCCTACGACGCCTCGGCGGGCAATTCGTTCATGTCGATCTAGCCTGCTCAGACGGTAGCTATCAGCAAGGGGGCCGGCCTCGGTCGGCCCCTTGGCGTGGATGCTTAGGACAGCGATGTTGACGACCTCGGTGGAAGCGATCTGGGTCCTTCAGGCCCTGCTGGGTGTGGAGTCGATGCCGGTGGCGCTGCACCTGAAGCCGTTCATCCCGTCGGTGCATGAGTCGCTGATGGTCGACACCGACGCCGGGCAGGTGCCGATATCGCAGACAGCCCAATATCACAGCCTGGTGCAGGCCGGGGTCATCGACGCCGCCGGCCATGTCGATGACGTGGTCCGTGACTGGATGACGGTGCTGGGCCGCCCGGACCGCCAGGTGGTGCTGACGATTCGGCGGCCCTCCGGAGTGGTGGTCAACGGTGCGCCGCCAACCGTGCACGAACGCGTCCTGGTGATCTGCCGGCATCGGCGCTGGATGGCGATGGCCGCCCGCGATGGCGACGAGATGGTCATCGGCGGGGTCGGCGAGGCCGACGATCCCGACCGCCAGATCGAACTGATGTGTCAGGTGCTGGTGCCGCCGTTCGGTGAGATGCCCGCCGCCGACATCGATGGTGTCAACGTGCCCGCCGATCTGTTGCAGTCGGCGATGGAAGCCGCCGCGCCGCTGGGAAGGGGGGCGGTCAGCGCCGCCTTGGCGAAGCTGGGTCTGCCGCCGCATGAAGTGGAGGTCGTCATGGCGGCCAGCCGCCTGGATGAGTCAGCGATGGCGGTGGTGATGCTCGTTGACCACGGACTGCAGAGGCGGGCCCATCCCCGGGTGTTGACAGTCGCCGACACCGAGTTCGGGCGGATCAGCTTCACGACCACGACCGGCGCGGACGGCAAGGAATGGCTGAGCATTTGGCCGACCACCCCGGCGGGCCTGCGCGACGACCTGACTGATTTGCTGTCCGCACGGCAGGCTGGCTAAGGCGACCGCCGGCCGACGCGACGAACGCGGAGATGATGTGTGGTGGAGCGCGTGCGGCGCCGATGTCGGCGACGGCCCAATTAGCGGAGAGCGCGTGCTGAGCGCGCCGGTAAGGTTAGCCGCATGGCGCTGAACCTCACGTCTAGGCTGCAGGTCACAGCCCACTATTTTTGGAATCGCCGTAACGCCTCGGCGCTTAGCCACCACGGGGTGCGGCTGGAGTACGACCCTGAGCAGCGGCGGCTGGCCGGGATCATCTTGGGGTTCACCTTCACCGTGCTGGCGGTGGCGCTGATGGCGATTCTGGCCTGGTTCAAACCGGCCGGCCAGGTCGGCCAGTCGCGGATCCTGGCTGACCGCGACACCGGCGCGATCTACGTGCTCGTCGACGGCAGGCTGCATCCGGCGCTGAACTTGACCAGCGCCCGGCTCATCGCCGGGGAAGCCGCCCGGCCCACGTTCGTCAAGGCCAAAGAGCTCGACAAGTATCCGCAGGGCCCAACGGTCGGCATCGTGGGCGCGCCCACCCAAATGCCGATCCGTACCGGGTTGGGCTCGCAGTGGGCGGTCTGCGACACCGCGCCGGCGGCCACGCCGATGTCCTCCGCGCCGGCGCAGCCGGTGGTGACGGCGATCGCCGGCCCGCTGCAGGTCGGTCAGCGCTCGGCGCCGCTGACGATGCCCAACGCGATCTTGGCCCGCCACAACACCAAAACGTATGTGGTGTGGGATGGGCACCGCTCCGAGATCGACTTGTCCACCAAGTCGGTGGCCTTGGCGCTGGGCGTGGACGCCGACGCGCCGGCCCCGGTGCCGATGTCGACAGCGCTGTTCGACGCGATCCCGGCCACCGATCCGCTGATCAGCCCGGTGATCCCGGACGCCGGCCAGCCCTCCCCGTGGGACTTGGGTGCGCGCGCGGTGATCGGCTCGGTGTTATCAGTGCGTGAGCTCAGCCAAAGCGGTGCCGACACCTTCTATGTGTTGTTAGGCAATGGGGTGCAACGGATCTCGCCGTTTGTGGCCTCGCTGCTGCGCTCGGCCAACTCGTTCGGCAACGTGGCGCCCGTTGCGGTGTCCCCGGACCGGCTGGCCCGCGTGCCGGTGGTGGACAGCCTGCCGGTGGACTACTATCCACCGACGCGGCTGCACCTGGTCGACACCACCGTGGCCGGCACCACCTGCCTGGCCTGGTCGAAGGGGGCCACCGACAGCGCGGCGACGGTCGCGCTGCTCTCCGGTCAGGGCCTTCCGACCCCGGCCGAATCCGATAACCGGCTGGTGCATCTGGTCAAAGACGCCGCCGCCGACCCCACCGCGGTGGAGGCCGACCAGCTCTACATCGCGCCCGGGGCGACGAATCTGGTGATGACCACCAGCGCAGATCCGGGCTCGCGCAGCCGGGAGTCGCTGTGGTGGATCTCCGACCAGGGGGTGCGCTACGGCATCGCGTTGGACGACATGACGCTCAAACCGTTGGGGATCGTCCCCGGCAACGCCCGCCAGGCCCCGTGGCCGCTGATCCGGATCTACGCCACCGGCCCGGCGCTCAGCCGCGAGGACGCGATGACCCAACACGACACGCTGGCCCCGCTCGGCGGCACCGCGGCGCTGTCGACCAAGCAGCCCGGACGGCCCTAGACAAGGACGCAATCCACGATGAGACATGGCGTGCGAGTACCGACGATTCGCGCGGTGAGGATGGCATGGTGACCGATCGTCAAAACAGTGAGTTCCACAACCACACGGCGGCCCCGCCGAGCGGGGAGCCGCCTCTCCAGGCGCCACCTGGGGAGGCCGAACAGCAGCCGCAGAGCCCGCCGGCCGGTCCCGGGGC
>NZ_CAXUCH010000336.1:0-3701 GCF_964249325.1 uncultured Mycobacterium sp.
GATCGCCATCGCGGTGACCCGCCAGGAAGGTAACGCGCAGCCCGCGCTGACGGTGCTGCTGTTCACCAGCGTGGCGATCGCGATCGCTGCGCAGGTGTTGGCCAACCTGTGGGCCGGGATGCTCGACCGGATGGCGTTCTGGCAGTCGCCCACGCTGCGCGCCGACCGGGCCACCTTGCGCCGCACCGAGGCGGCATTGCCGCTGCGCTCGGCTGATCCGCTTGACGGCATCGACGATGACACGTTCGCCCGACTCACCCGGCGCGCGCTCGCCCACTACGGCGACTTGTCCAAGCTGGTGGCCAGCCCACTGACCGCGCTGCCCGTCATCGACGAGCGGTTAGCCGCCCGTGGCGCGCCCGACCAGCCGTTGGAGCGGGCCAATGAGCTCAGGGCCCTGCTGGCCGAGCATATCGCGCGGCTCAAGCCTCGCGACGGCGGCGACTTCGGCACCAGTGAGCAGTGGCGGCACTACAACTCGCTGTATTTCCCGTATGTGGTCGGCGTGCGCGCCTACGCGCAGAACGCCACCGCGGCCGGCCTTGACCCCACGGCGCGGCAAGCCTGGCAGTGGCTGGTCACCGAGGTGCCGCAGCGCTCCCTGCACAACTGGCAGAGCGCGGCGGCCAGGCTGATAGCCGCCGACCTGCGCGGCCGGATGCCGGTCCCTAGCGACGCCGGGTGACGATGCGGGCCAAGCCGCGCGATCGGGCTTGAACCGGTCCGGGAATAGCCGCGTATTGAACATAGGTTGAGTTGCGCATGGCAGTGCTTGGCAGTGTCATGTCTCGATCTGGCACCGCCTAGACCGCAGGCTCAACTGTGTTCGACCGCAACCGACATCCCAAGGAGTTCTGACATGACCGCTGTCTCTGGTCTGGCAACCCGGCCCCTGTACGACTCGACCGATTCGTTGTTGCGCTTTGCGATGCGGGTCGACGCCACCGTCACCGGGCTCGTGGGCCTGCTCGTCGCGGCGGCCGCCGACCCCCTCTCCTCGCTGACCGGGCTCAGCTCCGCCACCGAATACGGGCTGGGCATGGCTTTCGCGCTCTACGGCCTGATCGTCTTCAGCCTCGCCGCGCTGCCCAACCTGCGCCGCGCCGGCATCAGTGTGGTCATCGCCAACATCGTGTGCACCCTGGCAGCGGTCGCCGTGGTGGCGGCGGGTGTGCTGCCGTTAACCGCGGTCGGCGTCGCCGCCACGTTGGGCAGTGGCGTATACACGGCCTTTTTCGCGATGCTGCAGTACCTCGGAGTGCGCCGGCTGCCGGCCTGACTCCCATATCGCCGGTGCGGGGACGCCGTCGTTCGAGGTTTCGACGGGACGTCCCCGCATCGGCCTGCCCCAATGCGTCGAATGTGGACTTATTGGACGCAAGAGAGCGGGCTAGCGTGTATCAAGCCACACTCGGGCACAATTTACAGCTTGCGCAGCCGCAGCCGGTTGATGGAGTGGTCGGCGTCCTTGCGCAACACCAGGGTGGCCCGTGGCCGGGTGGGCAGGATGTTTTCGACCAGATTGGGTCGGTTGATCGAACGCCAGATTTCCCGGGCGGCAGCGATGGCCTGCTGGTCGTTGAGGCGTGCGTAGTGGTGGAAGTGAGAAGCCGGGTTGGCGAACGCGGTAGTGCGCATGGCCAAGAACCGCGAGATGTACCACTGCTCGATGTCTTCGATGCGCGCGTCGACGTACAGCGAGAAGTCGAACAGATCCGACACCATCAGGGTGGGCCCGGTCTGCAACACGTTGAGGCCCTCGAGGATAAGGATGTCGGGGTGGCGGACCACCTGCTTGGCGCCCGGGATGATGTCGTAGAGCAGGTGTGAATACACCGGCGCGCAGGCGTATTCCGAACCAGACTTCACCGAGGTGACAAACCGCATCAGCGCACGACGGTCATAGCTTTCCGGGAAACCCTTGCGGTGCATAAGATTTCGCCGTTCCAGCTCGGCATTGGGGTAGAGGAAGCCGTCGGTGGTCACCAAGTCCACTTGGGGGTGGTGCTCCCAGCGGGCCAGCAGCGCCTGCAGTACGCGGGCGGTGGTCGATTTGCCGACCGCGACGCTGCCGGCCACCCCAATGATGAACGGGACGGGCCGATCCGGGTTCTGCTGCGGCTCACCGAGGAATTCTGCGGTGGCGGCGAACAGGCGCTGGCGGGCGGCGACCTGAAGGTGGATCAGCCGGGCGAGCGGCAGGTAGACCTCTTCCACTTCGAGCAGGTCGAGTTTCTCCCCGAGACCGCGCAGTTTGACAAGCTCTTCCTCGGTGAGTTTCAGCGGCGTCGACATGCGCAGCGCACGCCACTGACTTCGGTCGAACTCCACATACGGGCTCGGCTCGCTCAGCCGCGGCATAGGGGTCAGTCTTGCAGCCACCGCCGCGTCGAGAGCGGCTGGGGCGACCCCGATAGCGTGGGCCGCTATGGAGCCTGCCGCGCTGATCCGGGAGTACCTGCTGCTGGGTTTGCGCTTCGACCGCGTCGAGCCGGGTTATGTGTACGCCTTCATCGGCGATCCGATGCTGTGTCGGGCGGTGAGGACGAGCCGGTGCCCGACCCCCGCGAGCTGGTCCGCCACCACCACGAGCGCCATCCCGGGACATCACACCGAGCATTGCCGCAAGGAAGCCAGGCTCGTCAAGCGTCAAGGCCAGATCGAGCACACCATATTCCTGGTCAACACGCCGCAGTGCCTGATGGCCGAGGGCCTGGCCGACCTGGCGCTGCATGTGGCTGTGGGCCCCCGTTGGGGCCGCTGGGCCGCGGCCATCTACGCCGACTTAGGGCTGCGCTTCGACGGCGAGCGTGCCGAGGCCATGGCGGAGGCTTCCGCAGCGCTGATGAGCGTCCGCCAGGACGCCGCGCTGATGTTGCACGACGAACGCCGCGAGGCCGACGAGGTGACGGACTATGTGCGGCGCTGGTTGTTGCTGCCCGAGAACCGCGCCCGGCAAATGCTGCGGTTTCTGTGCTCACCGTTGTGGCGGGCCTATACCAGCACCTATGTCGAGGGTGACCGGCTGCTGCGAGCTTGGCTCGATGGCCGGCCACCCGGTGTCAGCCTGCCCGAGCGGTTCTGCCGGCTACTCGACGAGCCGCTGATCCCGTCGTCGTTGCGAGCAGAGTAGGTTCGGGTGCATGGCAGCTGACTCGACCGGGACCGCCACCTCAGCCCCACCTCTTGGCGCCGAGTACGCCGATACCGCTAGCGCCGCCTACCGCGCCGCACTGGATGTCATCGAATCCGTCGAACCTCGCATCGCCGCTGCGACACGCAAAGAGCTTGCCGATCAACGCGATTCGCTCAAGCTGATCGCCAGCGAGAACTATGCGTCGCCGGCGGTGCTGCTCACCATGGGCAGCTGGCTGTCGGACAAGTATGCGGAAGGCACCATCGGCCACCGCTTCTACGCCGGCTGCCAAAATGTCGACACCGTCGAGAGTGTCGCTGCCGAGCACGCCCGCGAGATGTTCGGTGCGCCGTATGCCTACGTCCAGCCTCACTCGGGTATTGACGCCAATCTCGTTGCCTATTGGGCGATTCTGGCAACTCGCGTCGAGGCGCCCACCCTGGCCGAGGCCGGCGTCAAGCAGGTCAACGAGCTTTCCGAATCCGACTGGGAAGTGTTGCGGCACAAGCTCGGCGAGCAGCGGTTGTTGGGGATGTCGCTGGACGCCGGCGGCCACCTCACCCAT
>NZ_CAXUCH010000337.1:0-3694 GCF_964249325.1 uncultured Mycobacterium sp.
CCCCACCCGCTGCAGGCCCAGCACCTGCGCGTAGATGTCGGCCAGGATCTCCTCGATGGCGGTGGCCGGGGCGCGGTACCGCTCGGTGTCGCTGTAGTCCGGCGCGGGCAGGGCTCGAGTGTCGAGTTTGCCGTTGACCGTCAACGGCAGCGCGTCCAAGGGCACTACCGCGGACGGGACCATGTACGCCGGAAGTCGGTCGGCCAGGGTGCTACGCGCCTGGACCGGATCGGTAGTGCCGGTGATATAGCCGACGAGGCGTTTGTCGCCGGGGCGGTCTTCGCGGGCGATCACTACCGCTTGCTGCACCCCATCCAGCTCGGCCAATGCCGTCTGGATTTCGCCGAGTTCGATGCGATACCCGCGGATTTTGACCTGATCATCGGCGCGGCCCAAGTAATCCAGCTGGCCATCGGCGCGCCAGCGCACCAGATCACCGGTGCGATACATCCGCCCCCCCGGCCTCCCGAACGGGCACGCCACAAACCGCGACCCAGTCAGCCCGGCCCGCCGCACATATCCACACGCCACTCCGCGACCGGCCACATACAACTCCCCGACGACCCCTGCGGGCACTGGGCGCAACCAGCCGTCGAGCACGAACAGCGCCGCTCCCGCCACCGGCGAACCGATCGGCACACCGGATCCGGGCGTCAACGGTGCGCTGATCGCCACACACATAGTGGTTTCGGTAGGGCCGTAGGCGTTGATCATCACTCGCCCCGGCGCCCATTGGTCCACCACCTCGGCGGGGCAGGCCTCGCCGACCACCACCAACGCCGTCGACTCCAACCCTTCAGGAGAGAGCACCTTCACCGCAGACGGGGTCTGGGTGAGCACAGTAACCCCGTCAGCAACAAGCACCTGGTGGAACTCCTGCGGTGACGCCGCGACCGACTCGGGCGCCACCACCAGTCGCCCACCACGCAACAGCGCGCCGAAGATCTCCCACACCGAGACGTCGAAGGCCAGCGAGTGACTATGCGTCCACACCTCTGCCGCGGGCAGGCCTGCATCCAACGATCCGAGCAGCTGGGTGACGTTGTCGTGGGTGATTGCCACGCCCTTAGGCACCCCGGTAGTACCCGAGGTGTAGATCAGGTAGGCGATAGCGTCCGCTTTCGGGAGCGGCAGTGCGGTGCCGGGTTGGCTTTCCCCAGCGGGTTCGTCGACATCGATGACCATCAGGTCGTGCCCGTCCAGCCGCGACCGCAGGTCCGCCGTAGTGAGCGCGGCGATGGGCGCGGCGTCATCGAGCAGGAATTCCATGCGGGCCGCCGGATGTGCGGGGTCTATCGGCAAATACGCCGCCCCCGTTTTCAGCACGGCCAGGATCGCCACGATCGCTTCGGCCGAACGGGAAAACAGCAGCGCCACAGACACACCCGGGCCCGCCCCATGGGCGGCCAAGCGATGCGCCAACCGGTTGGACGCTTCCTCGAGCTCGCGGTACGTCCACACCTGCTCACCGCATGTCAGCGCCACCGCATCTGGGTTGAGTGCCACCTGCGCGGCGAACAGCGCGGGAATCGACACCGGCGTGATAACCGGCTGGCCCAACACCACTCGGTTACCCCACTCATCCAGCCGGGCGTGCTCAGCCCCATCGAGGACATCGATCGACGACAGCCGCCGGGTCGGGTTGGCGGTGATCGCCACCACCACCCGCTTGAGACGCTCGATCAGCGCCTCGATGCTGGCTGCGTCGAACACGTCGGTGCGAAATTCCACCTCACCGGAAATCCCCGCGGGCTCACCCGCATGGTTGAAGCGCTCCCCCAGAGAAAACGCCAAATCCATACGGGCGGTATGGGTATCCACCGGCAGCGGAGTGACCCGCACGTCACCCAGACTCAGTTCCGCGAGGCCGTTGTCCTGCCAGGCCAACATCACCTGCACCAACGGGTGATGGGTCAGGCTTCGGGTGGGATTGAGCCGATCGACCAATACCTCGAAGGGCACGTTTTGGTGCTCGTAGGCGGCCAGGCTGCGCGACCGCACCTGGGCCAGCAGCTCGTCCATGGTGGGATCACCAGCCAACTCGACACGCAGTACCAAGGTGTTGACGAAACAACCCACCAATTCATCTAGCGCGGGGTCTGGGCGTCCCGCGACCGGGAACCCGACCGCCACCTCCGGGCTGGCGCTGATCTTCGACAGCAGCACCGCCAAGGCGGCCTGCACCACCATGAAACTGGTCGCGTTGTGCTCACGGGCCACCCGCGCCACCCGCTGCTGCAGCTGCGCGGGCCAGTTGACGGTCATCCGGGCGCCGCGCTGATCGGCGACGGGGGGATAGGGCCGATCGGTGGGAAAGTCCAGCCGCTCGGGCATCCCGGCCAGGGCCTGTTCCCAATAGGTCAGCTGCGCGGCGATGGGGCTGTCGGGGTCGTCGAAATCACCCAGCAGGTGACGCTGCCACAGCGTGTAATCGGCGTACTGCACCGGCAAATCGGCCCAGCTGGGGGCGTGACCGTCACACCGGCTGGCATAGGCCACCCCCAGATCACGCACCAGCGGGGTGATCGACCAGCCGTCGGCGGCGATATGGTGCACCGCGGCCACCAGCACATGCTCGTCGTCGGCGACACGGAAAAGCTTTGCGCCCAGTGGGATCTCGCCCGCCAGGTTGAAACTGTGACGGGCCGCGGTGGCGATGGCCTCCTCCAGCCGGACCGCCGGCCAGCCGGTCGCGTCCACAACCTCCCAGCCGAACTCCGCCTGCTCATCGGGGAGGATTATCTGCTGCGGTGTCCCCTCGACCGCCACAAACACCGTGCGCAGGCTTTCGTGGCGGGAAACCACATCGGCCAGCGCCGCCCCAAGCGCCTCCGGGTCGAGCTGGCCGCATAGCCGCAATGCCACCGCCATGTTGTAGATCGGGGAAGGCCCCTGCAACTGGTCGATAAACCACAACCGCTGCTGGGCAAACGACAACGGAATCACCGCCGGCCGTTCCACCGGCGTCAACGGCGCCAGCCGCGCCGAATCCCCCACACCGATCCGCGGCGCGAGCTGGGCTACCGTGGGCGCCTCGAACACCGTGCGCACCGCAAGGTTGGCGTCCAGGCTGGTGTTGACCGCGGCCACCAGCCGCATCGCCGACAGCGAATCCCCACCCAAATCGAAGAACGAGTCGTCGGCTCCGACCCGCTGCATACCGAGCACCTGGGCGTAGATGCCGGCCAGCAGCTCCTCCAGCGCGTTACCTGGAGCCCGGTACCCATCAACATCCTGATATTCGGGTGCGGGCAGAGCGCGTTTGTCGAGTTTGCCGTTGACCGTCAATGGGATGGCGTCCAACACAACCACCGCGGCCGGCACCATGTACTCGGGTAACCGGTCAGCCAGCGCCCTGCGCAACGCGGCGGGGTCGGCGGTGCCGGTGACATAGCCCACCAGGCGTTTGTCGCCGGGTTGATCCTCGCGGGCGACCACCGCCGCCTGCCACACCCCGTCCAAAGCGGCCAGGGCTGCGTGGATTTCGCCGAGTTCGATGCGATACCCGCGGATCTTGACCTGATCATCAGCGCGGCCCAGATAATCCAGCTGACCATCGGCGCGCCAGCGAACCAGGTCCCCGGTGCGATACATGCGTGTTCCGGCACCCCCGAACGGGCACGCCACAAACCGCGACGCGGTCAACCCGGCCCGCCGCCAATACCCACAGCCCACCCCGGCACCGGCCACATAC
>NZ_CAXUCH010000338.1:0-3682 GCF_964249325.1 uncultured Mycobacterium sp.
ACGTCCACCCGTTGGCCAGCACGTCCCAGACTTGCTGGCATGAGGCGCGCACATGCGGCGTGGCGGACAGCTCTCGTGTGGCAGTCATCGGCAAGGTCCTTTCGCATCGGGCTGATTCCTGCGGGTACCCAAGGCCGCCGATTACAATGCCTGAGGCCGGGGTCAACCCTGCATTGACGCAGGTCGACGATGACGCCGCCACTGCTCACGTCGGTATCGGGCGAAAAGCCGTTTCCCGGTCGGCCGCATTGGCTAACCTCGCACTACTCGACATCGTGGGAAGGCGTCAAGCGTGACTGTGCGGCGGTTGATCTTGTTGGTGGGCGCGGTGCTGCTGGTGGCCGGCGTCATCGGCCTGTTGTTGCCGGTGTCGGTATCGGACGACAATGGCGGATCCATCGGATGTGGCAACGCAGTTGCGTCGAACCTTCAGGAAGCCAAGGACAAGACTCCGCCGGAGATCCCGATCGTCAGTCAGCTTGTCCCGCATCGCAATTACGTAGCCGAGTGCAACTCCGCGCTCGGCAGCCGGCGCGCGTGGTCGATTCCGTTGACGGTGATCGGCGTCATCACGGTGGTCGGTGCCCTGTTCGTCCGACGGCCCGGCGGAGCGGTAGCCGGCGAGGTTTGACCTCGGCTACACCAAGCGCCGGCGCGCGATGCTGCGCAGCACCTGCGGCGCGATCCGGGACAGAACGTACAGCAGGTAAGCCTCCGGGGCGACCGGCCGGATCGCTTTCTGCTTGTCGACCGCGGACATGATCGCGGTGGCCACCTTGTTGGGGCCGTAATGCCGCACCGAAAACAACCTCTCCAGCTGTTCCCGGCGACCTTCGACCTGCTCGACCGCCCGCGGCGGCGCATCCAACCGGGTGGTGTGCACAATGTTGGTGTCGATGATGCCCGGGCAGATGGTGGTCAGTCCCACACCCGCCGCGTCAAGCTCGGCCCGCAGGCAATCGGAGAACATGTACACCGCAGCCTTCGAGGTGCAGTAGGCGCTCAACGACCGCGATGGCGCGAAGGCGGCCATCGAGGACACGTTGACGATGTGCCCGCCGGTGCCGCGCTCGACCAGCCGCCGGCCGAACGCGCGGCAACCGTTGACCACGCCGCCGAAGTTGACCTCGAGTACCCGGTCGAACCGCTCAGGCGGGGTGTCCAGGAATTCACCGGCCTGCCCGATTCCGGCGTTGTTGACGACGATGTCGGGCACGCCGTGCTCCGCGCAGACTCGGTCGGCGAACGCCTCGACGGCCTCCGCGTCGGCCACATCGAGCAGGTACGGGTGCGCGACGCCACCGGCTGCGGCGATCTGCGCGGCGGTGTCTTTGGCCGCGGCTTCGTCGATATCGCTGACCACCACCTCGGCGCCCTCATGCGCGAACGCCAGCGCGGTCGCTCGGCCGATGCCGCCGCCGGCGCCGGTCACCGAGATCAGCATGTCGCCGAAGCGCTTTCGGGTTCGGCCGACCTCGGCGCGCCGCAGCGCGCGGCTCGCCGGTTTGCCTTCGCTCAGGTCGGCGAACTCGTGCACCGATGCCGCCACGACCTGCGGGTGTGACATCGGCGACCAGTGGCCGGCCTTGATGTCGCGGCGCCAGAGCCGCGGCACCCAACGCGCAGTGGCGTCGTAGCCGTAAGGCCGCACGTATGGGTCTACCGTGTTGACGATGAGCTGTACCGGGACGTCGACGTAGTGGTCGCGCCGCGCCCCGGAGAAGGACCGAAAGTAGTTGGCGCGATACGTCGTTACCGAGTTGGCGGCATCCCTGGCGATGCTCGCGGAGTGGTGGATCTGCTCACGGGGAATCCCGGCGACCAATGAACGCTGGATTAGCTTGCTGGACAATGCAAGCCGGATAAGCAGCGGCGCAAGCACCGGTATCGAGAACACAACCATATAGCTCAACCGCAGCGCCTGGCTGAGCGCACGCACGAACGTTCGTGGGCGGCAGGGACGCCGCAGACCGCCGAAGATGTAGTCGACGAGGTGGTGCTGGCTGGGCCCGGAGATCGACGTGAATGAGGCGACCCGATCGCGCGCCCCGGGTCGGCCCAGGTACTCCCACACGCCTACCGATCCCCAGTCGTGGGCCACCGCATGCACCGGCTGGTCGGGGCTGCATGCGTCGACGACGGCGGCGAAGTCGTCCGCGAACCGCGCCATCGTGTACGCCGAAACCGGCTTGGGCACCGTCGATGCGCCGACGCCGCGGTTGTCGTAACGGATCACGCGGAACCGCTCGACGAGCTGTGGAACGACCCCGTCCCACAGCACGTGGGAGTCGGGCCAGCCGTGTACGAGCACCACGGTGGGGCCCTCGGGGTTGCCCTCTTCGTAGACGGCGATGCGAACACCGTCGGCGCTGTCGACGAAGCGCTGCGCGGCTTGTTGTATTGGTGGCATAGGGACCTCCGCCCACCTGCGACTTACCGTGGCTGCCAGTAGCACATTGGAGTGAGTAGCAAGCACCTTGGTCCGCGGCCCGCAGCGATGTCAAGCCGCGCAACAGCCGTTGTGCCCTGGTTGTCTGCCGGCAGCATCGCAGTGACAGGATGGTTTCGAATCAGTTGGGTGCCGCCCCGGTAAAGGACGGTGTGGTAAGCCAGAGGTCGAGCCACGCCGACCACCCGATCGATCGAGGAGTCAACAGAGATGGCCTTCTCCGTCCAGATGCCGGCACTCGGTGAGAGCGTCACCGAGGGGACGGTCACCCGCTGGCTCAAGCAAGAAGGCGACACGGTAGAACTCGACGAGCCTCTTTTGGAGGTGTCTACCGACAAGGTCGACACTGAGATCCCGTCTCCGGCCGCCGGTGTGCTGACCAAGATCATCGCCCAGGAAGACGACACCGTCGAAGTCGGCGGAGAGCTGGCCATCATCGGTGACAGCGCCGAAGGTGACGGTGGCCAGCCCGCAGCCCAGGCGCCGCCGCAAGCCGAGCAGGAAGCAGCAGCCGAACCGGAGCCCCGGCCTGAACCCCAACCCCAAGCGCAGCCGCAGGCGCCGGCTGCCAGCGGAGACGGCCAAGCTGCCGCCGATGGCGCTGCCACGCCGGTGTTAATGCCGGAGCTCGGCGAGTCGGTGACCGAAGGCACGGTGACCCGGTGGCTGAAGAAGGTCGGCGACTCGGTCGAGGTTGACGAGCCGCTGGTGGAGGTGTCCACCGACAAGGTCGACACCGAAATTCCGTCGCCAGTCGCCGGGACGCTGGTCAGTATCACCGCTGAGGAAGACACCACGGTGTCGGTTGGCGGCGAGCTGGCCAAGGTCGGCACCGGTGCCGCGGCGCCAGCAGCCGAGCCACAAGCCCCGCCGGCACCCAAGCCCGAACCGACACCGCAGCCGACACCGGAATCGGAACCGGAGGCGGCGGCAAAACCGGCCCCTGAGCCGACGCCCACCCCTCAGCCCGAACCGGCAGACAAACCTGAACCCGAGCCGACGGTCCAGACCGAAGCCAGGCCCGCGCCGTCGCCTGCCGCGGGGGGGACGCCCTACGTGACTCCCCTGGTGCGAAAACTCGCCGCCGACAACGGCATCGACCTGGCGCAACTGGAAGGCACCGGCGTAGGCGGGCGTATCCGCAAACAAGATGTGCTGGCCGCCGTCCAACAAAGAGAAGAGGCGAAGAAGGCACCCGCAGCACCCGCGGAGGCCCCGGCCGCGGCGCCTGGG
>NZ_CAXUCH010000339.1:0-3671 GCF_964249325.1 uncultured Mycobacterium sp.
GCGTAGATCGCGACGGTCTGGGTACCGGCGTCGGTGTTCTCCACCGGAACCACTGCCGTCGCGCCCTGCGGCATCGGCGCGCCCGTCATGATCCGGTGCGCGGTGCCCGGCTGCAGGGTTGGGATGTCGGTGCGCCCGGCCGGAATGTCTTCGGCCACCGGCAATTTCACCGGCTGCTCGGCCGTTGCTGAGGCCACGTCTTCGGCCCGCACCGCGTAGCCGTCCATCGCGGAGTTGTCGAACACCGGCAGCGACATCGGGGCAGCCACATCGTCGGCCAGCGCCAGGCTTTGCGCGTCGGCGAGCCCGGTGCTGATGGCGGGCCGGGCGGTGATCAGGTCGGCGACGACGCGCTGGTGTTCCTCGACTGACCGCATCAGACCGGGCCTCAAACCGGGAACGTGACGCCGGTGAGCTCTTCGGACACGGCCCACAGTCTGCGCTGCAACTCTTCGTCGTGGGATTGCCCGCTGGATTCCACAAGCTTGGGATATCCGCGCTGTTGGGCGAAACCGTCCGGGCCGTAATATTCGCCGCCCTGCATGCCGGGATCGGTGGCAGCCCGCAGCGTCGGTAGGGCACCCATCGCCGCGCTCTGGAACACCAGCGGCCCGAACACGGCAACGGCGGGCTTCAGCACGGTGGGCAGATTGCGGGTGAGCTCGGTGCTGGAGCTACCGGGATGCGCGGCCACGGCGATCGTGGGCGCGTTCTTCGCCGCTAGCCGCCGCTGCAGTTCGTATGTGAATAGCAGGTTCGCCAGTTTGGCCTGCCCGTAGGCGGCGACCCGGTCGTAACGGCGCTCCCAATTCAGATCGTCGAAACGGATCGACGCGCGAAACCGGTGCGCGTTGCTGCTCACCGTCACCACCCGCGACCCCCGGACCGACAGCAGGTGGTCGAGCACCAGCCCGGTCAGCGCGAAGTGGCCCAGATGGTTGGTGCCGAACTGCAGCTCGAAACCGTCGTGGGTGAGCTGCTTGGACGTATACATCACGCCGGCGTTGTTGATCAGGAGATCGATCCGCGGGTAAGCCCGGCGCAGCGCTTCGGCAGCGGCACGGATGGAGTCCAGCGAGGCCAAGTCGAGTTCTTGCAGCGTGACGTCCGCGCCGGGACTGGCGGCGACGATCCTCGCCAGCGCGACGTTGCCCTTCTCCAGGTCGCGCACCGCCAGCACGACACGCGCGCCCCGCTGGGCGAGCACTGCGGCGGTGTGGTAGCCGATTCCGGTGTTGGCGCCGGTGACGATGGCGACGCGGCCGCTCTGGTCCGGCACGTCAGCGGCGGACCATTTGCCTCCTGCGCCCATGGCCGAAAACGATACCGACCGACCGGCGCCGAGCAGCGGGCACGGCCGAACCGGCTCACGCGGTCAGCCTGCGCGCCGCTTCGATGCCCGCCGTGAGTTGATCGCTGGTCGCTGCGGCCACCGGCGGTCCACCGCAGATCCGGCGCAGCTCATTGTGGATGCAGCCGTGCGGCTTGCCGGTGCGGTGGTGCGCCAGCGCGACTTGCTGGTTGAGCTCGCGGCGCAGTGCGTGCAGCCGCCGGTGTCGCGCAACCGGCTCGGGTGGGCCCCGGCGCCGCTCGCCGTGGCCCGAGCAAGCTGTTCTTCCTGGCGGCGCCGCAAGAGATCTCGCATCTGATCGGCATCCAACAGACCGGGGATCCCCAAGTAGTCGGCTTCCTCGTCGCTGCCAGCCGGGGTCGCGGTGCCGAACGACGCACCGTCGCAGATGACTTGGTCCAGCTCGGCGTCGGCGGCATAGGTGACGACGATGCCGTGGTATTCCGCGGAGGTGTGCGCGGCGGCGTTGCTGAAGCGGGGATCCAACACGAGCCCGTCGGCGGCCGCGGCCAGCGCCCACTGCGTCTTGAGGTGTTCGGTGGGCACCACCACCGTGATCGTGTCGATGCTTCGATCGGCCAATAGTTCCGCGGCGATGCGCAGAGCAAACGCCGTCTTACCTGCACCGGGAGTGGCGACCAGCAGAAAGTCGCGCGGTTTCGCGGTCAGATACCGCACCAACGCCCGCCGCTGCCAGCCCCGCAATGCTCGGGTGCTGGGCGCATCGGTTGCCCGCACCCGAAACCCCCCTCTGATCGAGATGCATGGTAGGGCAAGGGCATCGGGCTGCGAATCTTTACAGGACGCCCGTTGTGGCTACCGGACCCAGAAGTTGTCGTGGCGGATGAACCACTCTCGGCGTTCCTCGTCGGTCATATCGGCCAACGCCGCGAAGCCCTCGAAATACGCCTCCCGCGGTGCGCCCGGGGCGAACAGCATCAAGATCGATGCCGGCTCGTCGGCCTCGTTGCGGAAGCCGTGGATCCCGCCGGGCGGCACATACAGGAAGTCGCCTTGGTGGCCGTCGACCCAGTCGTTGCCGTCGTAGAGCTTCATCGTCCCGGACAGCACGAAGAAAGCCTCGGAGATGGCGCGGTGAAAATGTGGGCCGGGGCCACCGGCGGCGGAGGCGATGTCGACGCGGTAGAGGCCATAGTCGCCGGCGGTGGCCTGTTGGTTGGCCAGATAGTGGTATTTCACGCCGGGGGTCTCGTAGTCCGGCGGCGCCCCTCCATTTTCAGGAGCGCGTTTGAGCCAGGCACTGACTTGCGGCTCGTCGTCGAGATAGCGGGGCTCTGGATACGGCGGCACGACGAGCGACATCGCTTCAGTCTGCCGGATCAGCCGACGGGGTACACCACCCCGGTGAGCTCCTCGGACACCGCCCACAGCCGCTTTTGCAGTTCGACGTCGTGGGACTGGTCACTGGACGCCACCACCTTCGGGTAGCCGCGTTGCTCGCCGAAGCCGTCGGGACCGTAGTACTGCCCGCCCAGTACACCCGGATCGGTGGCGGCACGCAGGGTCGGCAGTGCGCCCATGGCGGCGTCCTGGAAGAGCGGTTCGACGAAGGACGTGACGCGCGCGGCCAGCGGAGGCAGGTTGCGGCTCAGCTCGGTGCGGGAGCCGCCGGGGTGGGCGGCGACGGCGATCGTCGTTCCGCGCGGCGCGAGTCGTCGCTGCAGTTCGTACGTGAACAGCAGGTTGGCGAGCTTGGACTGCCCGTAGGCCCCGACCCGGCTGTAGCGGCGTTCCCACTGCAGATCGTCGAAATGAATGCCGGCCCGGATGCGGTGTCCGATGCTGCTGACAGTGACGACCCGCGAACCGGCGACCGGCAAGAGCCGGTGGAGCAGCAGGCCGGTGAGCGCGAAGTGGCCGAGATGGTTGGTGCCGAACTGAAGCTCGAACCCGTCCTTGGTGCGCTGTTTCGGCGTCCCCATGACGCCTGCGTTGTTGATCAGCAGGTCGATGCGGTCGTGCTCTGCGCGCAGCTGTTCGGCGGCGGCTCGGATGGAGTCCAGCGACGCAAGGTCGAGCTCTTGTAGCGTGACAGTGGCACCGGGGTTGCGCTTGGCGATCAGATCGGCAGCCTCCTTGCCCTTGTCCAAGTTGCGCACCGCGAGAACGACGTGAGCGCGATGTGCGGCGAGCGCCATGGCGGTCTCGTAGCCCAGGCCGGTGTTGGCCCCGGTGATGACGGCGACACGGCCGGTCTGGTCGGGAATGTCCGCGGCGGTCCACTTGGCCATGGGAAGCTCCTCACTAGTGTCCTGAGTCATTAATTCGCTTGCTCTTGTTAGTATGGGCGATGCCGTCG
>NZ_CAXUCH010000340.1:0-3597 GCF_964249325.1 uncultured Mycobacterium sp.
AATCCGCTCACTGCTCCACAGCGGCGCACTCCACACACTCGTCAATGCACTCTGAATTACGAAGAGCCTGATTTGGCCGTAGTCGCGAAAAGCCCCGGGTAAAACTGCGACAACTTGGCCGACTGGCTTCATGCGAGTCAAGAAGCGGTGGGTCGGCGCGGGTCCCTGCGGTTGGTTGCCACACACGGCACCGCACGTCATCGGACATCCACTGCGCCGTGGCCTCGGGGGAAACTGCGACCGGTTTGTGGCGGTCGATGATACGTTCGTGATTCGCCCTGACGGGCAGGTCTTGGGGGTCATCCGCTGAGGAGCTGGGTTTTGGCTGACGGCGCGCTGAACGGCCGCGAGGCGGAAGAGATTGTCTGGGACGTCATTGTCGTGGGCACCGGCATGGGCGGGGGGATGCTGGGCTACTCGCTGGCCCGGTCAGGCCGCCGTGTGCTCTTTGTTGAGAAGGGTCGCTCGACACTGCCCGGGGTGCCCGGCACGATTCGCGCGTCGATGCCCGAAGCGGAGGAGTCAATGGCCGGCCGTTCGGCAGAGGCCTACTACGACGCCTTGGCCCGGGCCGGCCGCTCAACCGACGAGGTCGAAGACATCAGCGGACGCTTCTCCCGGCGCTTTGTGCCACTCGTCGGCAGCGGAACGGGAGGGTCGTCTGCTATCTATGGCACGGTCTGTGAGCGATTTTTCGTTCGCGATTTCACTCCCCGGCAGAACTTCCGCCACCCCGGCAAGTCCACCGTGCCGGATGCCTGGCCGGTCACCTACGACCAGATGCGACCCTGGTATGCCGCCGCTGAGAAGCTGCTGGGGGTCTGCGGCCAGCCTGATCCGTTGCGCCCGGAGGCGGCCGAGGTCGGTCTGCCGGCGGCGCCGCCGTTTTCGGCAGGTAACCAGCGGCTGGTTGATTACCTGACAGACCGCGGTTTGCATCCCTACCACCTGCCGATGGCCTGCGATCACGTTGATGGTTGTGTCCCTTGTCAGGGGTATCTCTGTCACCGGTCGTGCAAAAGGGATGCCGCCCGCGATTGTCTGTTGCCCGCCGTTGCCGAGCACGGCGCACAGCTGCTGCCGGAATGTCAGGCCGTGCGGCTGGAGGCGGACCGCCGGCAGGTCCGGCAAGTGATCTGCGAGCATCGCTCCGGCAGGCTGGCGCTGAAGGCCAAGGTGGTGGTGGTGGCCGCCGGCGCGCTGATCACCCCGGTGCTGTTGCTCAATTCCCGTTCGGGTGATTGGCCGCGCGGATTAGCCAACAGCTCGGACTGGGTGGGGCGCAACCTGATGCGTCACCTCGCTGACTGGATCAAGATCTGGCCGCAACCCGGCCTCGAGATCACCGCGCAAAATAAGGAGATCGGGCTGAACGATTTCTATTTCTGGGAGGGACAGAAATACGGCACCGTGCAGTCATTCGGCCCGATGCCGCCTCTGGAGTATCTGACCAACCGCCCGGGTCGGTGGCCGAACGCGCTGCGCTTGATAAGCCCGGCGGTGCGCCCGATCTACGAGCGGTTCGAAAACGGCGGACTGGCGCTGACGGCCTTCATGGAAGACCTGCCCTATCTAGACAACCGCGTCATGCCATCCGATCGGCCGAGTTCGGACGGCCGCCAGCGGCTCCGAATTCACTATCGTTGGCACCCCAGCGAGATCGAGCGCCGGGCGGTGTTTTTGCGGCAGGTGGAAGAGGTGCTGAAGCCGTTGCGCAAAACCACCTTTCGGACCGCTAAGAGCAATACAGAACTGGCCCATGTCTGCGGCACGTGCCGCTTCGGTACCGATCCCAAAACCAGCGTGCTGGACCCACAAAATCGGGCGCACGAGGTGGACAACCTCTACGTGGTGGACAGCTCGTTTTTTCCTTCCAGCGCGGCCTTGAATCCCGGCTTAACGGTCGCAGCCAACGCCTTGCGGGTGGCCGCGCACGTGAACGAGGTGCATTTCGCCACCTGACCAATTTGTTTAACAACGCACCCGAATGCGTGGATCGGGCGCCGGCCGAGTCCATGAGGGCAGTCGCCGTCCCGAACGGCGCGAGGATCAGACCGCCGACCGTATGAAGCGGTCGCGCACGCTGGGAGCGGGCGCACGGCCAGCTCCTGCGCGGCCGGTGGTTGTGAGCTCAGGTGCGGCCACGGTTCCGTCGAATCACGTTGCCGGTCCGCAGGATTGGATTTCGCGGCGTTATTCGCCCGGCGATGCCCAGCGCCTTGTTCTGTACCCCCGGAACGCTGATGACTTTGCCGCGGGCGATATCGGCCATGCTTTTCCGTATCACGTCGTCGACTTCAAGCCACCAGAACGACGGCACGGAACTCACGTCGATCCCCGCCCGGCGATGCCAGTCGGTGCGCGTCATCCCCGGGCACACGGCATGCACGCTGACGCCGGTTCCCTTCAGTCCGCCGGCCAAGCCCTCGGTGAACGACACCACCCACGCCTTCGACGCCGAGTACGCCGGGTACCCCTGGCCCGGTCTGAGCCCAGCAACGCTGGCGACGTTGATGACGGCGCCGTCGTGGGCGTTGAGCATGGGCGGTAGCGCGGCCCGCGTCAACTGCATCACCGCGGTCACGTTGATATCCAACTGGGCCTGCAGCAACTCGGGATCCGTCGTCCAGAATTTGCCCGATGTGCCGATGCCGGCGTTGTTCACCAGTACCCGCACCCCCGCGGTCAACCGGTCGGCAACCTTGGCGCGGTCCGCGGAGTCGGCCAGATCGGCGGGCATAACCTCGACACCGTGGCCGGCCTCGTTGCGCAGTTCGTCCGCCCGGTGCGCCAACCGGTCAGCATCGCGCGCGACCAGCACCAGGTCGTAGCCGTCAGCGGCGAAGTATCGCGCGAAGCCAGCGCCGATTCCTGATGTGGGCCCAGTTATCAGGGCGACAGGGCGCCGCATGGCGGACAGCGTAACAAAACTCGGACGCAGCAGATGAAGCTTGACGCCCCCGTTCCGATTGCACTGTCGGTGATGATTCAGCTTCGGTGCCGCGTCCTACGTGGGTGTTGGCCAGACGGTCTCTCGAAGCTGTGCCCGACCGATGCCGCTTACTTGGACGCTTTGAAGTTTGGGTTGTTCTAGCCACCGGCAGAAGAATTTCGTCTATTCCAGAGCTGTCATCGCCTAGTGGTATAAGGATGGACCTTAACTCTTGTTTCTCTTTGGGGGTCACAAATGCCTAATCTGCGAATGCTTCCGCCGCGTCAATTTCTGCTGAAGGCGCGGCGATTTCGACGACCAGCCCTGTCAGGCGAGGGACGTGCCGCCGAAAAACGCACGGGACCACCGGTTTAGCGGCGAGCCGCGGAGGGGCGTAATACGGCGCAGTCTTTCCCGCAGGCTCGAGTGGAGCCCTTCGCCTGGATCAACGAATTATCGCCGGCGTCAGGCATTGATCGAGCAGAAGAGCGGGAGTGGGTGGCGATTACCGCTCGTTTAAGGCAGGTGTATGACGGCTGACCTGACTCGGCGGTTGTTGTCGTTCGATTTGCTCGATGAGGATGAGCACGCCGATCTCGATGTGTGGGGTCATCGGGCGGTATTGACCGCGCCGGCGCGGCCGGCGGCGTCGATTCCGGTTTTGT
>NZ_CAXUCH010000341.1:0-3588 GCF_964249325.1 uncultured Mycobacterium sp.
GGGCTAGGGTCACCATGATCGACAGACAATCTACCCAACCCGGTCCATGGCCGAGCAGACGCTGAAGTACCCCGATTCTGGCGTTATGGGGTGATTTTGCGTCTGGTGGCCGGGGCCAGGCCCGGCGAACACCCCTGGAGGATTACGAGTCGATGATCCGTGTCAGATAGGGTGCCATGTTGGTCGTGCGGGCCGGGGAAACCGTCACCGCCGGCTCGGTGGCTTCGACCATCTGCCCGTTGCCCAGGTAGATGGCGACGCTTTGGGTGCCGCCAGGGCCGTAGCAGATCAAGTCGCCGGGGCGGGCCTGCGCCGGCGGGACCTTGCGGCCGACGTTGCACTGCTCGCCAGAGGTTCGCGGCATCTTGATGCCGGCACCGGCGAACGCGTACTGGACCAGGCCAGAAGCGTCGAAGCCGACGGTGTTGGCGTGGAGGCCGGTGCCGCGGGTGGGGCCTGCGACGTTGCCTCCGCCATAGAGGTAAGGCACCCCGCGCTGGGAGAGTGCTCGCTGGATCACGTAGTTGAGGGCCTGCTGCTGGCTGGCCGACACGACGTTCGTGTCAGCGGTCGCGACACCCGGCGTGACCACGAACGGAGCCGCCAACACGGCCGCACCGATCGCGGCGGCGTAGCTGCGCCTCATTCGACTCACCCCTCTCTCTCGGCGTCAGCGCGGTTGGGTTTCGCGCTGCCCGCCGTCACTGCAGTCACAACAGTCACTACAGACACTCTGACAACGGACCGGCCCAGTTGCCATAGCTGGGTAGCTCCCCACCGGATTTTTTGCCGGACCGTGACCGAAGAGTGACCGCTAGCAGACCATTGCCGAAAGCTTCGCGGCCGGTTGTGATTTCGGTCTCGTGTCGTCGCCGCGGCGTCAGCCCGAATAGTGTTCGCTGAAGGCGGTCATCACCGAGCCCGCGACCGAGCTGAGGGCGACGATGGCAAGCGCCAGCAGGGGCCAGAAGAACATGTACCAGCCCTTCACCAGCGAAACGAACGGGCCGATGACCGCCGCGGCACACGCCGCACCGAGACCGCCCCACACCACGGGGTAGATCCAGTAATTGATTCCGAATGGCGACGGCGGGCAACTATCCGCCGCACATATGTCGGCGGTGAAGCCGTACAGCCGCGACGGCCAAGTCGTCGTGGTGGCCACGACGACGGCCACCGTCCATACCACGAGCGTGCAGATCACGTCCCACAGCTCAAGCCGTAGTCGGTGTTTCGGTGCTTCGGGCGCATCGGGCACGGGCCCGGAATGGGCATCGTGGGGCCGATGCGGGAGGGTCATGCTGGTCAATGCTCCCCGATCGACGGTGGTTCTGCGACCGATGGCCGGCTGACGGCTGGATTACGCTCGATCCTCGTGGCCGCGTCTGCTTCGAGGTTGACCCCCGAGCAGATCAGCGCGATCGACGCCGCCCACCTGTGGCATCCCTATAGCACGATCGGAGCCGAAGCAGTGCCGCCGGTGGTCGCCGTCGGCGCCCGCGGCGCATGGCTGACGCTGGTCCGCGACGGCACGCCAATCAGAGTGCTCGATGCGATGAGTTCGTGGTGGACCGCGATCCACGGCCACGGCCACCCGGTTCTCGACGCCGCGCTGACCACGCAGCTGCGCACCATGAACCACGTCATGTTCGGCGGGCTGACCCACGAGCCAGCGGCGCGGCTGGCGCAGCTGCTGGTCGACATCACTCCCGCCGGGCTGGAGACGGTGTTCTTCTGCGATTCCGGGTCGGTATCGGTGGAGGTCGCGGTGAAGATGGCGCTGCAGTATTGGCGCAGCCGCGGCCGCTACGACAAGAAGCGGCTGATGACGTGGCGCGGGGGGTACCACGGCGACACCTTCACGCCGATGAGCATCTGTGATCCCGACGGCGGCATGCATTCGCTGTGGACCGACGTGTTGACCGACCAAGTCTTCGCCCCGCAGGTACCGCGCGATTACGACCCGCACTACAGCGCGGCCTTCGAGGCGCAGCTGGCCGAGCACGCCGAGGAACTCGCCGCCGTCGTCGTCGAACCGGTGGTGCAGGGCGCGGGCGGGATGCGTTTTCACGATCCCCGTTACCTGGTCGACCTGCGGCGACTGTGCGGGCGCTACCACGTCTTGCTGATCTTCGACGAGATCGCCACCGGCTTCGGCCGCACCGGCGAACTGTTCGCCGCCGACCACGCCCAGGTCAGCCCGGACATCATGTGTGTGGGCAAGGCGCTTACCGGCGGCTATCTCAGCCTGGCCGCCACGTTGTGCACGACCGAGATCGCCCAGACCATCAGCTCCGGTGCGGCCGGTGCGCTGATGCACGGCCCCACCTTCATGGCCAACCCGCTGGCCTGCGCGGTCTCGGTCGCCAGCGTCGAGTTGCTGTTGGCGCAGGACTGGCGTTCCGCCGTCGGCGCCATCAACACCGGGCTGACCGTCGGGCTGGAGCCCGCCCGGGCCCTGCCCGGCGTGACTGACGTGCGGGTATGCGGCGCGATCGGCGTCATCGAATGCGGCCGGCCGGTCGATCTGGCCGTCGCCACCCCGACCGCGCTGGACCATGGGGTGTGGCTGCGGCCGTTCCGCAATCTGGTGTACGCGATGCCGCCGTTCATCTGTGGGGCCGACGAGATCGCCCAGATCACCTCGGCGATGGTCGAGGTGGCCCACCTCGTAGGCTGAACGCCGACATGACTCAAGCCGAGATCGATACATCACCGCTGGCCTGGCTCGACGCGGTGGAACAGCAGCGCCGCCAGGCCGGGCTGCGGCGCTCGCTGCGGCCACGCCCGGCGGTGGCCACCGAACTCGATCTGGCGTCCAACGACTACCTCGGTCTGTCGCAGCATCCCGACGTCATCGACGGCGGGGTGCAGGCGCTGCGCACCTGGGGCGCCGGCTCCACCGGTTCACGGCTGGTCACCGGCGACACCGAGCTGCACCAGGAACTCGAGTCGGAGCTGGCCGAGTTCGTCGGCGCGGCAACGGGTTTGGTGTTTTCCTCCGGGTACACCGCCAACCTCGGCGCGGTGGTCGGGTTGTCAGGTCCGGGTTCGCTGTTGGTTTCGGACGCCTATGCGCACGCCTCGCTGGTCGACGCCTGCCGACTCTCGCGTGCCCGGGTGGTGGTGACCCCGCACCGCGACGTCGACGCCGTGGAGGCGGCGTTGGCGTCGCGAGACGAGGAACGCGCGGTCGTCGTCACCGACTCGGTGTTTTCCGCCGACGGCGCGCTGGCGCCGGTGCAGCAGCTGCACGATGTGTGCCGGCGACACCGCGCGCTGCTCATCGTCGACGAAGCCCACGGCGTGGGTGTGCGCGGTGCCGGCGGGCGGGGACTGCTGCACGAATGCGGGTTGGCCGGGATGTCCGACGTCGTTATGACGACGACGCTGTCCAAGGCGCTCGGCAGCCAGGGCGGGGTGGTGCTCGGGTCGGCCGCGGTGCGGGATCACCTGATCGATGCCGCCCGGTCGTTCATCTTCGACACCGGCCTTGCGCCGGCGGCGGCGGGCGCAGCGCTGGCGGCGCTGCGTGTGCTGGCGGGCGAGCCGTGGCGGTCGGAGGCGGTGCTCCGGCATGCCCGCTTC
>NZ_CAXUCH010000342.1:0-3569 GCF_964249325.1 uncultured Mycobacterium sp.
GTGTCGTTCGTGCTGTCGCTGGCCTGGACGCACACGTCGCCGCCGTGGGCGTTCTTCTCGCTGCCGACCCGGGCCTGGGAGCTGGCCGCGGGTGGTCTGGTGGCGCTGTCTGGCGGGCAGTGGCGGCGACTGCCCGCGCTGCCGGCGGCCATCGCGGGATGGGGCGGCCTGGCGCTGATCCTGCTGACCTGCCACGAGCTGGGCGCAGCCACGCCTTACCCCGGGACCGCCGCGCTGTTACCGGTACTGGGCACGGCGTTGGTGATCGGCGCCGGATGCGCCGACAGCCGGCTGGGCGCCGGTCGCGTGCTGTCGCTCCCCGGGATGCGCGCGATCGGGCGGGTGTCGTACTCCTGGTACCTGTGGCACTGGCCGGTGCTGCTCCTGATGCCGCCGCTGCTGGGCCAGTCGGCAGGCCTTGCGGGCAGACTGGCGGCGATCATCGTTTCCGCCGGGTTGGCGGTGCTCACGCTGCATCTGGTCGAGAACCCTGGTCGTTTCGCCGCTCCCGTACGCAGTTCGGCGGCCCGCAGCCTCGCGCTTGGCGCGGCCGCCAGCGCGGTCGCCGTCTGCGCCGGCGTGGTGCTGCTGATCCTGGTGCCGGTTCCAGTGGGTCGCGGGGTGGCGGCCGCGGCACCGAAGATCAGCGTGACGCCCCCGCTGGCGAGCCCTGTCGACCCGCTTGACGCGGCCGTGCAGCAGGGGTTCGCGCAGGTGCAGGCGGCGGTGGCGGCGTCGGCCGACCTCAAGGCGGTGCCGTCGAATCTCACGCCGCCGCTTGCCGAGGCGCCGGCCGACAAGCCGGCGGTGTTCGTCAACGGCTGCGTGCGTTCGTGGCGGGAAGTCGGCCAAAGCGAATGCGCCACAGGGGACCTCGCGGCGCCGACGACCGTGGCGCTGGTCGGTGATTCGCACGCCGCGATGTGGAGCCCGGCGTTGCAGCAGCTCGCCGAGCAACGGCACTGGCGGTTGGAGACGCTGGGCAAAGTGACGTGCCCGTTGATGGAGCTGCCGATCACCAGCCCCTATCTGGGCCGCGAGTACACCGAATGCGAGCAGTGGCGCGCCGACATCATGGCCCGGCTGCAGGCCGAACACCCGCGGCTGGTCGTGCTGAGCATGTCGCGGCGCTACGGCGCCGACTTCGGTTTCACCTCCTACGACCCGGCGTGGATGGCGGGTTTGACTCGCACTGTGGCGCAGCTGCGGGGCACCGGAGCCAATGTCCTTGTGCTAGGGCCGATTCCGGACCCGCATTCGACGGTGCCGACGTGCCTGTCGGCTCACCTCGATGACGCCACCGCGTGCTCCCCGCCGCGGTCGACGGCGGTCAACGACGCCGGCATCGCCGCGGAGCAGGCGGCGAGCAACGCCGGTGGCGGCCGCTACGCTGATCTGACCGAGCTGTTTTGCACCCCCGCGCGCTGCCCTGCCATCGTCGGCAACGACCTGGTGTACTGCGACGACAACCACGTGACGATCGAGTACGCGCAGACCCTTGCACCGGTGATCGGCGCGCTGGCCGACCGCGCTTTGGCCGGCCGATGAACGTTATTGGTCGCTTTTCGGCGCCCGCCGCAGCCGGGCGGTGCCGACCACGGCGAGTACCCCGGCGACGGTGGCCAGCAGCAACGTCAGCAGCAGCAGCGGAGGGTCGTAGGCCACCGACGTGGTGACGGGCTGGCCTTCGGCGACTGGCGCGACCTGCACGGTGGATCGGACCTGCGACCAGCTGAGCGCGCAACCGAGTATTGCGGCGCCGGCGATGGTGAGTTCGGTGACGGCGCGGCTGCGGGCACTCACCACTTCGACCCGGCGTCGTCGCCGCGATCCTGCGGGTCGTCGAACCCATCGGGGCCGACCCGCTCCTCGACCAATGGCGTGAGCGCCGCCCGCAGATGGCGGTGCCGCCGCGCCCAGGCCTGCGCGGTGCGCCCACGGGTCAGCTTGAGACCGATGCCGACCCGGCCGCGTGGCACCCCGACCAGCTCGCCGAGCGCCCGCGCTGTCTGCCAGCGCTGCAGCGGTTCCCCGGAGTCTGGCGCATGCTCGGCTTCCGGATAGACCTTGACGATCTCGGCCACGTTGATGGTCTCGGTGCCTTGACGCAGGGTCTGTTCGGTCAGCTCGACCGAGGTGTGAATACGGGCCGCCTTGACCTGTATCGCGACGAATCCGGACACCAGTACCAGAAAGACCAGCGGGACCAGCACCTGCCAGCCGTAGCCGCTGGATTTCTCGATGAACAGCATGGCCAGCGCCATCGCGGGACCGGCCAACACCCAATACCAGCTGGCGCCAGGCTCATAGAACAACCGCTTGGTTTCGCGATCGGTGCCAGATTGTTCGGCTGCGCTCATCGTTGGGTCAGCGTAACGCTGGCCGCTTTGCAGAATCACACCGCGCCACCAAGCACCTCGATCCGGCACGTCGGGCCGTGTGAGCGAGCAAGCCGCGCGTCCAGCGTCAGCAGTGTCGCATCGAACGCCTCTGCTAGCGCCACGTAGAAGGCATCCCAACCTCGTACTGAACCCCGCAGCTGCCAGGCTCGCCCCAGCAGCCCTCGGTGCCCGAAACGCTCGCCTGGCCAGTCCCGCAGATCGGCCACCGCCTGTGCGGCGGCCGTTCCGTCCAGCCGTCCCCGCAGGTGCTGAGCGCGGATTACACCGAGCACTTCCACATCGATCACGTGCGGTGCCACCTGATCGGTATCGGCGGCCATGCGGGCCGCGATCTCCTTGGAACGCGGCGTATCAGCGACGACCTCGAACAGGCACGACGCGTCAACGACCAGCATCGGGCCATTCGCCCCGCCACTCGTCCAACGTGGCCAGTACCTCGCCTGTGGACACGTCCGAGGGCCGCCGACCGATCCGAGCCAGCCACTGCGTAACCGATGGCCGCGCTGCTAATCGAACGGCTTCCCGGCGAAGCAGCTCCGGAACCGTGATCCCTTCCTCCGCGGCGCGACGAACCAGGCCGGCGTAGACCTCGTCGTCGATGTCACGAATCTGCACCGTCTTAGGCATGACTGCACGATATCATGCATTCGCGCATGAAGCAGTGCGCTCACCTCGTGAAGTAGTTGTGGGCTTCCCTACGGTGCAGCAGCACAACGCCGCCGGCGATCAGCACAGAGCCGACGATGCCGCTGACCGCGCAGACCACCGCCACAACCGGTGGCCAGTCCCCGCTGAACAACCGGCTCACCACGTAGACGATGGTGGCCACCCCGCCGCCGGTCAGCAGGGTGCGGGCCCATCGATACCCGGCGCGCATCAGCAGCAGGAACGTCACCACGATCACCAGTACGACGGCGGTAAGCAGCCCAGAGGCGGCGTAAAGGATGGGCCACCCGTGGCCGACGTGCGAGGCCAGCATGTCCACGACATAGCCGATCACCAGCAGCGGCAGCGCAGTCAGCCACAACCAAAAGCCGGTATCGACGTCGACCGGCCGGGCAGGTCGCTCGGGCGGAATCGGCGCACCGGGCGGGGTGGGCCCACCGGGTGCAATAGGAGGTGTGGGCCATCCGGGCGGTCCGGGTGGCGTCCCCGGCCAGCTTGGCG
>NZ_CAXUCH010000343.1:0-3514 GCF_964249325.1 uncultured Mycobacterium sp.
AAACGGGGGATGTACGACGACGGTCTGCGCGCCGAGCTGTTCGGCGGCCCGCACGCTGCGCTCCAGCTTGGGTATCGGGTTGGCGCCCCAGACCCGCTGCGAGATCAGCAGGCAGGGTGCGTGCACCGATAGCACGGGTACGCCATAGCGCTGCGACAGCTTCTCCACCGCGTCGATGTCTTGGCTGACCGATTCGCCCCAGACCATCAGCTCGACACCGTCGTAGCCGAGTTTGGCCGCGTACTCGAAAGCGGCCTCGGTCCTCAACGGGTAGACCGAGGCCGTCGACAGACCGACCTTGATGGCTGGGCGCACTGGTTCTGGCGGGCGCCTAACCGGACTGCAACAGTGCCAGCGGCCCCAGCGTGACCAATGCCCCGACCGCCACCGCGATCAACGTGCTGCCGATGTCCTCGGTCTTGCGGACCACCCGGACCCCGACCACCAGGCCGAGGATGACCAGCACCGACAGCACCAGCGCGACGATGTTGTTCCACCGCCACAGCTGGTCGAAGGCGATGAACAACCCGGCCCCGAACGCAACCGCCAGAATCGACTGGAAGACCACGAGCCCGCCGTGTAGCAACGCCTCGGTTTTGTTCGTCCATGCGTAGGCGGGCTGTGCGTGCTCGTCGGCTTCATCGACGTCCGGGATGTCGGCGTAGTCCTCGTCGAGCTTGTCGTTGTCCAGCAGTTCGGCCGATCCGGTTTCCTCGTCGATGGTCGTGCCGGTGGGCAGCCCGTCGGCTCCGCGCAAGTAGGACCGCACGTAGGCGGAGTCCTCGGTCGCCGGCTCGGCTTCGCGCACCTCGGTGTCCATCACGTCCACGGGGATCTCGGCGTAGTCGTCGAACGGATCGGGACTCATCCGTTCGGCACCGGATTGCGTTTCGGCGCCTTCGCGGCGGGCGTCGATCCACCCGGCTTTGCGCAGCGGCCGCGGGTAGTGGCTGCGCTCGGGTCCGGAGTCCGGCGGTGACAACGGCGGGGATTCAGGCCAGCGCGCTTCGGGTTCCGACCAGTACGGGGTAGCGGAGCGGTCCTGGTCCTGTTTGTCGGGGACCGGCTCGGCGACCGGGCTGGCCGCGGCGGTGCGCAGGGCACTACTGGTGGGCTTCGCATCATCTTGGGGACCCTCGTCGCTGACGACGGGGATCTCGCCGGTCAGCTCGGCGACCGTCACCGCGTCGCTCTTGTGGCGCCGACGGCGACGACGGCCAGCGGGGGGTGGGGCGCCGAGAGTGCCGTTTTTGGCCAGCAACTCGGCCACCGTGATCGGCCGAGTGTTGGGGCTCTCATGTGGTCCAGTCATCGTGTGTCGCCTCTCGATCGGCCAACTGCAGCCCGATCAACTTGCTGGCTTCCAGCATCCCGCACGGTAGTGTCCACAAGGGCGGTTCCGTCGGCTTCGCTGTCAAGTTTGCGCAAGATGAGACCTTCACGCAGCGCCCATGGGCAGATATCCACCGTTTCTATCGACAGCGCTCGCATACTCGCCTCCGCCACCAGAGCGCCCGCCACGATCTGCGGCGCCCGCTCGGCACTTACTCCCTCCAGTTCCGCACGGTCAGCGGTCGTCATCCTAGAGATGAAAGATATGAGTTGTCTGAGGCCGTTGGCTGTCAGCGTCCGCTTGACCCGCGGCCCGGCCGCCGACGGCGCCGCGCCGGTAAGCCGAGCCAGCGAACGAAACGTCTTCGAGGTTGCCACTGCAAGGTCGGGGCTGCCGGCTTTCAACACGATCGCGCTGGTTTCGGCCAGCTCGGTGTCGAGCCAGTCGCGCAGCATCGCGACCCGCCGCCGGCCCGGCGGGTCTTCCGGCAACCACTCCCGGGTCAGCCGCCCGGCACCCAGCGGCAGAGACAGCGCAACGTCGGGTTCCTCGTCCACACCGCTGGACAACTCCAGCGACCCGCCACCAATATCCAGGTTGATGATCCGCCCCGCACTCCACCCGTACCAGCGGCGCACCGCGAGGAACGTCAGCCGCGACTCGTCGACCCCCCGCAGCACTTGCAGCTCGACACCGGTCTCGGCCTTTACCCGTGCCAGCACGTCATCGGAGTTCTTGGCGTCGCGGAGCGCCGAGGTGGCGAAGGCCATCAGCTCGGCGCAGCCCGAACTGACCGCGATCTTGGCGAATTCGTCGATGGTCGAGATCAGCTTGTCGGCGCCCTTGCGGGTGATCTTGCCGGAGCTGTCGATGGCCTCCGCCAGCCGCAGCGTGGCCTTGGTCGAACTCATCGGCGTCGGGTGCCCACCGCGGCGAGCATCAACCACCAAAAGATGGACCGTGTTGCTGCCCACGTCGAGCACCCCTAATCGCACGAGACAACATTACGTGGCGTCAGAGCAGGTGGCGGGCTGAGGAGACGCGCCGACGACCCGACGCGGCGCGCGACGTTGAGCCAGAGGGATTTTGCTCTACGGTGGACACGTGGCAGCCTCCCAGCCGGAGCACCCCGGCGAGGTCGAACTGGACTTCACCCGCGAATGGGTGGAGTTCTACGACCCGGACAATCCCGAGCATCTGATCGCCGCGGACCTCACCTGGTTGCTGTCGCGCTGGACGTGCGTGTTCGGTACGCCGGCCTGCCAGGGCACGGTGGCCGGTCGTCCCAATGACGGGTGCTGCTCGCACGGGGCTTTTTTGTGCGACGACGACGACCGCGCCCGGCTCGACGACGCGGTGACGAAGTTGACGGACAAGGAATGGCAGTTCCGCGAGCAAGGCCTGGGCCGCAAGGGTTATCTGGAACTCGACGAGCACGACAACGAACAGCAATGGCGCACACGCAAATTCAAGGGCGCGTGCATCTTCTTGAACCGGCCGGGGTTCAAACGGGGCGCCGGCTGCGCGCTGCACATCAAAGCGCTCAAGCTCAAGGTGGCGCCGCTGACCATGAAACCCGATGTCTGCTGGCAATTGCCGATCCGGCGCAGCCAAGAATGGGTGACCCGGCCCGACGGCAGTGAAATCCTCAAAACCACGATCACCGAGTACGACCGCCGCAGCTGGGGCCCCGGCGGCGCCGACTTGCACTGGTTCTGCACCGGTGACCCCGCCGCCCACGTCGGCGCCAAGCAAGTTTGGGAAAGCCTGGCCGAGGAACTCACCGAACTGATCGGTGAAAAGGCTTACGCCGAATTGGCAGCAATGTGCAAGCGGCGCAACAAGTTAGGGCTCGTCGCCGTACACCCGGCGACCCGGGCGGCCGAATAGTCACTCGGGCTCGTAAACCGACTTGTAGGACTCCACCATGCGGGCGGCACTGGAGCGCAGGTAAGCCTCGACGGCCCTGGCGGCCCCCGGCGCATTGCGGGCCGCCACGGCCTCGGTGATCGCGCGCAATTCGGCGACCACCGTGTCGGCATCGCCGTAGGCCGCGGTGAGCTCATGCTCGCGCCCGCCGAAGGCCTGCTCGACCCAGCGGTACAGCAGCCCCAGCGCGCGGTTGCGGGTGGCGTGAACCAGCACGCTGAAGAACGCCAGGTCGGCCGTCTGACGCGCCTC
>NZ_CAXUCH010000344.1:0-1597 GCF_964249325.1 uncultured Mycobacterium sp.
ACGACGTCGACACCGTCGAGCAGTGGGCGCAGCGCCTCGGCGTCGCGGACGTCGACGCGGTGGCACCGCGGTGGGGGCCGGCTGGCCGGGCCGTGAGCGGCGGGCAACATCACGTCGAGACCGACGACGTCGTGGCCGTCCTCTTCCAGCGCCCGCCTCACCCCGGCGCCGATGAACCCGGCCGCGCCGGTCACCAGCACTCTCACGGCAGCTCGAAGGGCAGCTGCACGCCCTCGTGGGCCGGGCAGTGGGTGCAGGCCCGCTCAGCGCTAACCGCGCCGATGGCGTCGATCACCACCTGCTCTAAGGGGCCGAGGTTCCCGTAGGGGGTGTCCACCTCGACGCTGCGGGCACCGTCGTCGAAGAACGTGTAGAACCCACTGCCGCCGATCACGCCCAACATTGAGGTGCTCCTCGCGCCCCGTTCCTACCGAGCCCCACCCGGCCATTGAAACAGCATGCGACGATTCGGTGGTGGCCAGCGTGGCGCAGTGGGTCGAGGGCGCTCGACCGAGGACCCTGCCGAATGCGGTCGCGCCGGTCATCGCCGGCACCGGTGCTGGGGCACGCCGCCATGTGGGGGGATGTCGCGCAGGTTGTTGGCCACCAGCACGGCCGCCGACATCGACCTGATCCCGGTGCTGCGCGACACCGGCCTCACCATGCTGGTCTGGTCGGCGGCCGTCTCGCTGTCGCTGGCCCTAGCCCGCTGACGTCCCGGTCCAGTATTCGGCGATCTTGCCGCTGGCCAACCGCAGGATGTCGTTGCCGGTGAACGTCACCTCCTGGGTGCCGGAGCGTCCCGTGCCGACCCATCGGGCGGCGAGCATGTCGCCGTCGACCAGCGGCCCCACCTGGACCGCAAACGTCAGCTCGGCGAACATGTTTCGCGTCTGCTCGACGATGGCCGCCAACTCCGAGGGGCCGTGCACGTCGCGGTCGGGCCAGTGCCCGACGAAGTCGTCGGTCACCAGCTCGGGCGCGACCGGCCGGCCCGCCCACAACTCCTCGATCCACCGCCGGTACAGCTCCCGCGGGCTCACTGGTGTGCTCGTCATACCTGATTCATCGCAGCCGCGGCGGCTGCTCCGACACCGTTGAAGCCCCGCCGTTCGTTGCGCACCAGACAGTGCGGTTAGTTGATGGGGGCGTTGACCCAACGCAGGTCGTCGACGATACCGCGGGCTGCCACCACACCCTGACCGGTCTGCCACACCTCGTTGTTGACCACGAACACCCGGTTGTCGCGGTAGGCGGACAGCTTGCGCCACGGGTTGCTGTCGAACACGGTCGGGGCGCGGTCCTTGGCGGCCGGCGACGCAAACGACACATAGACGATGTCGGCGTCGGCAGACGAGAAATCCGGAGAGTCTGCGAGATCGCTGGCGCCGATCTCGATATACGGCTTGTCGGTGAACCACTGCGATGCCGGTCGGTCGACGCCGACCGCGGTGAGCACGCTGGCCGGAAAGTTGTTGGCCCCGTAGACCCGCAACGTGTTGGTGGTCAACTGCACGATCGACGCCTGGTAGTGGGCGGCGTCATGCGCGGCGCCGGTGTGGGCGGCGTGAACTGCGAAATCCTTGACGAGCGTCTC
>NZ_CAXUCH010000344.1:1607-3502 GCF_964249325.1 uncultured Mycobacterium sp.
CGCCCACGCCACGCAAATTGTCTTCCCACGCGGCGCCCGGCGCCCCGGTGAACACCGTCGGCGCGATCGCCGCCAGGGCCGGATACAAGTGCGGCGTCAGGGCGACCGAGCCCAGGATCAGGTCCGGTTTGGCCGCCGCGATGGCGGGCACGTCCGGTGCGCTGCGGGTCCCCACACCCGGCAACCGGTGCACGCCGCCGCCCAGGTAAGACGGCTGACTCGAGGCGCCGTCCGGCAACGCGGCGGCGACGATTCGGGACTGAAGTCCCAACGCGCATAACGCGTCAAGCTGGTCGCCGGAGAGCACGACAATGCGCTGCGGGTCGGCAGGCACGTCGGCCTTCTCCGGGGTCACGCCGGCGGCGTTCGGCGCCGACCGTGTCGGGGGGCCCGGCTCCGCCGGGGCCGGTTGCGGCGCACACGACTCGTCGGGCCGGCGCTGGTTGCCCAGAACTCCCGCCCCGGCGATGGTGGTGGTGCTGGTGATCACGGAGCTGGTCGGCGACGGGTGCTGGCCGCCCAGCGATGCGGGTTTGCAGCTAGTACACAGCGTCACCGCGATCGCTGTCGCCACCGGAGCTGCGGCCAGCAGAACGCCGGGTCGCACACGGCCGAACAGCACGCGCTCGACGGTAACATCCGGCCGCCCGCACAGGCCCGTTCCGCTGGACGACGATATGGCGGTGGCCGGGCACTACGGCATTACGACGGTTTGTAGGACCAGTGCGGCCGCGGGCCCGATCGAACGCTAGGATTCCAGGGAAGATCCCAGGGACGTCTGCCCCGGATGATATTTGGAGGAGCCCTTGACAGCCGAAGCGCCCCCGCTGGGAGAACTGGAGGCCAGTCGTCCTTTCCCGCCCCGGATGGGCCCCAAGGGCAACCTGGTCTACCGGCTGATCACGACGACCGATCACAAGATGATCGGCATCATGTACACCGTCACTACCTTTGTCTTCTTTTTCATCGGTGGGTTGATGGCGCTACTGATGCGCACTGAGTTGGCGGCGCCGGGTCTGCAGTTCCTGTCCAACGAGCAGTACAACCAGCTGTTCACCATGCACGGCACGATCATGCTGCTGTTCTACGCCACACCGATCGTGTTCGGCTTCGCCAACCTGGTGCTGCCGCTTCAGATCGGCGCTCCCGATGTGGCGTTTCCGCGGCTGAACGCCTTCTCCTACTGGCTGTTTTTGTTCGGCGCGTTGATCGCCACTGCCGGATTCATCACCCCGGGCGGAGCCGCCGACTTCGGGTGGACCGCCTACACCCCGCTGACCGACGCCATCCACTCACCGGGCGCCGGTGCAGACCTGTGGATCATGGGGCTGGCGGTCGCCGGCCTGGGCACCATCTTGGGCGCGGTCAACATGATCACGACCGTGGTGTGTATGCGCGCCCCGGGCATGACGATGTTCCGGATGCCGATCTTCACCTGGAACACGCTGATCACGTCGATCTTGGTGCTGCTGGCCTTCCCGCTGCTGACCGCGGCGCTGATGGGGCTGGCTGCCGACCGGCACCTGGGCGCGCACATCTACGACCCGGCCAACGGCGGCGCGATCCTCTGGCAGCACCTGTTCTGGTTCTTCGGCCACCCCGAGGTCTACATCATCGCGCTGCCGTTCTTCGGCATCGTCAGCGAAGTCTTCCCGGTGTTCGCCCGTAAGCCGATCTTCGGCTACACCACCCTGGTGTACGCGACGATGTCCATCGCGGCATTGTCGGTGGCGGTGTGGGCGCACCACATGTTCTCCACCGGAGCCGTTCTGCTGCCGTTCTTTTCGTTCATGACCTACCTGATCGCGGTGCCGACCGGGATCAAGTTCTTCAACTGGATCGGCACGATGTGGAAGGGCCAGTTGACATTCGAGACGCCGATGCTGTTTTCGATC
>NZ_CAXUCH010000345.1:0-3470 GCF_964249325.1 uncultured Mycobacterium sp.
TTCCTGGATGAAGTGCTTGGCTTTCGGCAGCTCGACGACAACGTGATCGGGAAAGGCCGCACGCATCCGGGGCAGTGATTGGCCGGGCGGAAACGCCGGATCCTTCATTCCCCACACCAGCAGGGCCGGTTTCGAGCCCAGCGTTGCGGGCACCTCGTTGGCGAGCCGCTCCAGCAGTGGGCGGGCGGCCAGGATTTCCTTGGGCATCCGCGCCACCCCCAGCCGGGCCTGCGGAGTGGGCTGCACTCGGCGGTAGTGCGCCATAACCTGCTGGTTTAGCCGCCGCGCGGTTCCCGCCGGGATCAGCCGCTCGACAAAGAAGTTGCGCTGCAGGATCGCGTATTGCAGCGGACGACTCGACATGACCTTGCTGAATGCCTTCGCCCGCAGATTGTCCGCCGGCCAGAACCAGGTGTTGCCCAAGATCACCCCGCGCACCCGGTCTGCGCGGGCCACGTCGACCGCCATGCTGATCGGGCCGCCCCAGTCCTGTCCCATCGTCAGGTAGCCGTCGAGACCGAGGTGGTCCACCAAGTCGCCGACCGCGGCGGCATGCTCCTCGACCGTGTACCCGAATCCCGGGGGGCGTTGCGACAGCCCGAAACCGAGGTAGTCGGGCGCGATGCAGCGGAAGCGGTCGCGCAGCGCCACGATGATGTCGCGGTACAGGAAACTCCACGTCGGGTTGCCATGGCAGAACACGATCGGCGGCCCTTTCCCACTAGATGAGCCCTCGTCGACGTAATGCATGCGGCCCCGCGGCCCGTCGAACCACTGCGACGCGAACGGGTACAGCTGAGGATCGGGAGTGAACTCGACAGTCATTGCGCTCCTTAGATGCCGTCAAAGATGGTAAGCCCGAACTGTGCTTCCGCAGACGGTACGGGACTGGCGCGACGGTGGCCGTTTGGTGTCGACGGGTGCGGGCAAGGTATTCGTCCGTTCGGCTGGCGGTGAAGCGCCGACGGTATTGCTGCTGCACGGATTTCCTTCCAGCTCATACGATTTCCGTGCGGTGATCCCGCGCCTGGGGCAGCGGTCCTGGCTAAGCCTCGATTTTCTCGGGTTCGGGCTGTCGGACAAGCCGCGGCCGCATCCCTACAGCCTGCTCGAGCAGGCCGACATTGTGCAGGAGGTGGTCTGCGCGACGGGCACCGGTCCGGTGATGATCCTCGCCCACGACATGGGGACGTCGGTAACCACCGAACTGCTGGCCCGCGACCTGGACCGCTCCTTACCGTTCGAGCTGCAGCGCGTCGTGCTGTCCAACGGCAGCGTGATCCTGGAGCGGGCCAGCCTGCACCCGATCCAGAAGCTGCTGCGCGGTCCGCTCGGCCCGGTGGTTGCGCGGCTGGCGAACCGCCGGACATTCACCCGCGGCTTCGCCCGGCTGTTCACGCCGGCGCACCCGCTGTCGGCCGAGGAAGCCGCCGCCCAGTGGGCGTTGCTGTCCTACAACGGGGGACACCGCATCGCTCACTTGCTGATTTCCTACCTGGACGAGCGGGTGCGCTACGCCGCCCGCTGGCACGGCGCGGTGCGGGACTGGCCCAATCGGCTCGGCTTCGTGTGGGGCCTCGACGATCCGGTGGCCACCACCAATGTGCTTGACGGGTTGCGGGCACTGCGCCCGCATGCTCCGGTCGTCGAGTTGCCCGGGCTGGGTCACTATCCGCAGATCGAAGACCCCGCGGCGTTCACTCGCGCGGCGCTGTCCGTACTCGACGGGTAAGCGGCTCAGCTCAAGAAAGTCGTGACAGCGGTGGCCAGGTCGGGAGAGGCCGACGTGGCCAGGTTCTGGTAGGTGCCGCCGCTGAGGTGTGCGACGGCTTCCCAGGTGGGCCGGTCGGGATCGGCGCCGAAGTCGATGACGTTCACCGCCACGGGCTTGGCCGGGTCCACGCTTTGGCGGATGAAGTCCTGCAGCCCCGCCCCGTCGAGCGTCTGGTCGGTGTGCGGCCCCGCGGTGATGACCAGCACCGAATTCGCCTGTCCGGGACGGAAATTCGCGATGGCCTCTTTGTAGACCAGCCGCAGCGTGGTGAACGACACCGCGCCGCCGGGCGAGGAGTACTGCTTGTCCAGGACCGCGCTCAGCGCCGCGGAACGGGGCTGACCGTTGACCGGCTCGTCCAGCGGCCCGCTGGACACCTCGCTGCGGCCTTCTTTGCCGTCGAACGTCCACAGCCCCACCGCCGAATTCGCCGGCAGCGCCCGGATCCGATCCTGCAGTGCGGCCACGACGTTGGCCAGCCGGGACTTGCCGCCTTCGTCGGTGGTCATCGACTGGTCGAGCACGATGGTGGCGGCCGGTCCGCTGGCCGGTGTGGTCAGCGTGCTGGCCAGCGTGGCGCGCATCGACTCGTCGCCGACAGACAAAGTGGCCGCCAGCGGCGCAAAGTTGGTGACATCGCTTTTCGGCGGGTTGACGCCTTGCACGCGGAAGCCGGCTTTCGCCAGCTCACTGAGCTGATCGGGTTTGTGCATGAATCGGGCGAACTCGCTGGCTGCGCTGACCTGTTCCTGCGACAGCCACGACCCGCTGAGCAGCACGGTCGGATAGTCGGCCACCGCAGCCGGCCCGGGCGGCAGCCAGGACGTCAGCGCGCCGGCGGCATCGTTCGATTGCCCGCGCTGGAACAGCTGCTGCTCGGTGGTGACCACCGCATGCACCGGCGCAGCGGCCGGATCACCGGGTTTGAGCAACACGTTCATCGCTTCGGTCAGCGAATTGTCCGCCAGCTTGGGCTGTGCGTCGATCAGCGTGCGCACGGCGCCGCTGCCCGCGGTCGGTGGGGCGCCGGGCGGCGCCGTTGTGGTCGCCACCGCCTCGGCCGCCAGATATGTGGCATCACTGTTGCCGGCCAGCGGCAGCGCCAGCCGTAACGATCCCCACGCCGGCAGGTTCAACGCGGCCAAGGCGTCCGGCTTGGTCTGCAGGCCCGGCAGCGACGCCCAATTCTGGCTGGCCAGCGCGTGTTGCAGTTCGGGCCGCACCGCAAGCAGCACCGGCGAGCTGACCAGTGAGCGGCTGTCACTGATGGTTTGCTTTCCGGCTGCCGCCGACAGCCGCGCCGCCGACACCGAGCTGCCCGGGATCCACAGCGCCGGGCGGTCACCGAGCTGCGACGGCCATTTGCCGATGAACCCGTCGACGACGGCGTCGGAGCTGGCCGACTTAACGCTGACCTGCATGCAGTGGTCACCGACCGGGGTGGCCGACTTGTTGTAGTGCTCGGCGAACTGCTGCACCCGGTCGGCGATCGTTGAGTCGGCAACCACCGCCACCGTCTCGGCGGCCCCAACGCAGCGCGCCGCGGCGCTGTGCGAGCGGTTGGACAACGTGTCGCCGAAGAAGCGCCACAAGATCACCGCCGCCACCACGACGACGACCGCGACCAGCGCCGCGACCACGGCGATGCTGACGCCGCGCGCCCGCCGGTCACTGCGATGCCCGCCGCGCCACTGGC
>NZ_CAXUCH010000346.1:0-3460 GCF_964249325.1 uncultured Mycobacterium sp.
GCGTTGGTGGAGCCGCCGAATGCCATCACCACCGCGATCGCGTTCTCGAACGCCTCCTTGGTGAGAATGTCGCGCGCGGTGATGCCGCGGCGCAGCAACTCGACGACGGCCTCGCCGCTGCGGCGCGCGAACCCGTCGCGGCGGCGATCGGTCGCCGGCGGCGCTGCGCTGCCCGGCAGCGACATACCGAGCGCCTCGGCGGCACTGGCCATGGTGTTGGCGGTGTACATCACGGAGCAGGCCCCTTCTCAAGTGCAAATGGCCCGTTCGATGGCGTCGACGTCTTCGCGCGGCATCAGACCACGCGCACATGCACCGACCGCCTCGAACGCGTCGATGATGGTGACCTCGCGCTCGCTGCCGTCGGACAGCTTGGTCCGCCCGGGCAGGATCGAGCCTGCGTAGAGGAATACCGCGGCCAGATCCAGTCGGGCAGCGGCCATCAGCATGCCGGGCAGTGACTTGTCGCATCCGGCGAGCAGCACCATGCCGTCGAAGCGTTCGGCCTGCATCACCGTCTCGACGCTGTCGGCGATCAGCTCACGCGACACCAGCGAGAAGTGCATGCCCTCGTGGCCCATCGAAATGCCGTCGGACACCGAAATCGTGCAGAACTCAAGCGGATAACCGCCGGCGGCGAACACTCCGTCCTTGGCCCCCTTGGCCAACCGGTCCAGCGACAGGTTGCAGGGCGTGATCTCGTTCCACGACGACGCCACGCCGATCTGCGGCTTCGTGAAGTCCTCGTCGTCCATGCCCACCGCGCGTAACATCCCGCGAGCGGCGGCTTTCTCCAGACCGTCGGTGACATCGCGGCTGCGGGGTTTGATATCGACGGACGGCGACGCGGACCTGCCCTCGATCGTTTCGGCCATCGTCTTAGTATGCGCGTGCCGATATTTTCGCCAAAATCCCGCTAATACCCGTAGGGGGTATATCTGCGGTCGGTATGGTGGCTGGTATGTCTACTCGTGTCGCTCGCATCGCGGCCGTTGTGGGGACTCTGGCCGCCGCTGCCGCACTTTCCGCATGTCGCGGATCTTCGACACAACAAGGCGCTGCCAGCGGCCAAGCTGATCAGCGGGCCGATCACAATCGCGCCGATATCACGTTCGCCGCCAACATGATTCCGTATCACCAACAGGCCGTCGACCTGGCGGCGCCCGTGCCAAGCCACACCGGCGACGCCGAGTTGATCAAGCTGGGCTCCGGTATCGGCACCGCTCAGCAATCGGAGATCCAGACACTCAAAGGATTTCTGGTGCAGTGGAGCACCCAGCCCGACGCTGATACGCGTGAGCCCGCCGACATGGCCATGACCGGGATTGTCGACCAAGCCACCATGGCCACGCTGGCATCGTTGCAGGGCGCCGACTACGACAAGTTGTGGCTGCAGTCCATCATCAGTCACCATCAAGGGGCCATCGACATGGCAAACAGCGAGATCACCAATGGGCGCAACAGCGAGGCGATCGCGACGGCGAAGCGCATGATCAGTACGCAGCAGGGGGAGATAGACCAGATGGAAAAGATGCTGGGAGGCTGAATGGCAGCGACACGAGGCTATTCGCAGCAGAAGGACAACTACGCCAAGCGGCTGCGCCGCATCGAAGGCCAGGTGCGTGGCATCGCCAAGATGATCGAAGACGATAAGTACTGTATCGACGTCCTCACCCAGATCAGCGCAGCCAACAGTGCCTTGCGCTCAGTGGCGCTGAACCTCCTTGACGAGCACCTCGGCCACTGCGTCAGCCGCGCGATCACCGCCGGCGGCGACGAAGCCGACGCGAAAATCGCGGAAGCCTCCGCCGCCATCGCCCGGCTCGTTCGCTCTTGATTGTCAACGCCTGGGGAAACCCATGGTTGAGTAGTGGCCGTGGGCCCAGCGCATACCGAGGGAGCGGCGCGATCACGCCGCCGACCACTCGAGGCTGCAGCCCGCGTGATCGGCGCCGACAGCGGCCGCGCCGGGCCATGGACGCCACGGATCGCGGTTCAGTTGACCGTGCTGGCGGCTGCCGCCTTTATTTACGTCACTGCTGAAATACTGCCGGTCGGCGCGCTGCCCGCGATCGCGCGCGACCTGCACGTCAGCGTTCCCCTAGTCGGCACCCTGCTGGCCTGGTATGCACTGGTCGCCGCGGTGACGACGATTCCGTTGGTGCGCTGGACCGCCCACTGGCCGCGGCGGCGGACCCTGCTGGTGACCCTGGTGTGCCTGACCGCCTCGCAGGCCATCTCCGCCGTGGCGCCAACCTTCTCCATGCTGGCCGTCGGCCGGGTACTCTGCGCCATCACCCACGGCCTGATGTTGTCGGTGGTGGCCCCCATCGCCACCCGGTTAGTGCCGGCCAGCCACTCGGGTCGCGCGACGACGGTCGTCTACGTGGGCATCAGCCTCGCCGTCGTAGTCGGCAGCCCGGCCACGGCGGCGATGAGCTTGCTGTGGGGCTGGCGGCTGGCGGTCGTGTGGATCACCGCGGCGGCGGCCGCCGTCACCGTGGCGGCCTGGGCGGTACTGCCTGCGATGGTGCTCAGCGACGACCAGCTCGCCACCGTCGGGCCGCGGGCGCGCCACCACCGCAACAGGCGGCTGATCCGGGTGAGCCTGCTCACGCTGGTCGCTGTCACCGGCCACTACATCTCCTACACATACATCGTGGTGATCATCCGCGACGTCGTCGGTGTGCGCGGGCCGAGTCTGGCCTGGTTGTTGGCCGCGTACGGGATTGCCGGTCTGCTGGCGATGCCGGTGGTGGCCTGGCAATCGGACCGTCGACCCAAAGCCGCCGTGATCGGCTGCCTGGGTGGGCTATGGGCGGCGTTGTTTCTGCTGACCGCGTTGTCCTTCGGCTCGCCCACCACGGCGACCGCGCTGATCGGCACTGCTGCCATCGCGCTGTGGGGTGCGGCGGCCAACGCGGTGTCCCCGATGCTGCAAGCCGCTGCCATGCGGGCCGGAGCCGACGATCCCGACGGGGCCTCCGGCATGTACATGGCCGCCTTCCAGGTCGGAATCATGGCCGGCTCTTTGGCTGGTGGACTGCTCTACGAACGCAGCGTGCCGGTGATGCTCGCTGCCTCAGCGGTCCTGATGGGCGCCGCATTGGGCGGCATGGCGGCCAGCCGGCAGCTGTTCGACGTAGCTCAACGGGCCAAGCGGCCGTAGCAAGGGCCGCTTCCTGCCGGTTACACCGCAGCTCAGACAGCACTTTGGGGCTGGTTTCCGGCCGCCCGTCGGTCGCTGCCGGCAAAGTCGGTCCTGGCGCTATGCGACACTGGGCTGAGACTGTGACTGGAGGTATGCATTATGTCGCGATCGACGAGAGGCACGCTTCTCGCCGCTCTCAGCACCGGCGCGTTGGCTGCTGTGCTGGTGCTGGGCACCAGCCCGGCGCTGGCCGACCCCGACCAGCCGCCCGGGGATCCGACCGTGGTGGACCCGGGGCCTGGTGACGCC
>NZ_CAXUCH010000347.1:0-3449 GCF_964249325.1 uncultured Mycobacterium sp.
GCCCGTGATCTACTGCGCCGGGCTCCACCTCGAGCAGCTTGGGGCCGGACGGGCCGTCACCGTACTGCTGGATGACCTCCGGTGCGCGCATCAGCAGCTCCGGTACGTACGCGGAGACGCCCAGCACGTGCATCAGCCGCTTGGCCACCGCAGGTTTGTCCCGCAGCGTGGACAGGTACCAGCGATGCCCTGCCAGCGCCTCGCTGAGCCTGCGGTACGCCAGGAGCCCGCCGTCGGGATTGGGGGTGACCGACAACCAGTCCAGCAGCCTGGGCAAAAGCACCGACTGGACGCGTCCGCGTCGACCGCTCTGGTTGGTCAGCGCGGCCAGGTGCGTCAGCGCGCTCTGTGGTGCTTCGTAGCCTAGCGCCGCCAGCTGACGCTCGGCAGCGTCCGGTGTCATGCCGCGCAGCTCCAAACCGGCCGGTCTGACCGATTCCAGCAGCGGCTGGTAGAACAGCTTGGCGTGCAGCCGTGACACCCGCACGTTGTGCCGCCGGAGTTCTTCGCGCAGCACCCCCAGCGCATCGTGGCGGCCGTCGGGACGGACGTGGGCCGCGCGTGCCAGCCAGCGCAGCGCCTCATCGTCGTCGGGCGGTGGCAGCATGTGGGTGCGCTTGAGCCGCTGCAGCTGCAGCCGGTGCTCGAGCAGCCGGAGGAACTCGTAGGAGGCGGTCAGGTTCGCCGCGTCGTCGCGGGCGATGTAGCCGCCGGCACCCAGCGCCGCCAGCGCATCGACGGTGGAGGCCACGTGAAGCGACTCGTCGGTGCGCCCGTGTACCAGCTGCAGCAGCTGCACCGCGAATTCGACGTCGCGCAAACCCCCAGTGCCGAGCTTGATTTCGCGGCTGCGAACGGCGGCCGGCACCATCTCCTCGACCCGGCGCCGCATGGCCTGCACTTCCGCCACGAAGTCTTCGCGCTCGGAGGCGCGCCAGATCATCGGACTCACGGCGGCCATGTAGCGCTCGCCGAGCTCCCGGTCGCCGCCGGCCGGCCGGGCCTTGAGCAGCGCCTGGAATTCCCAGGTCTTCGCCCACCGCTGGTAGTAGGCGATGTGCGACTCCACTGTGCGGACCAGTTCACCGTGGCGGCCTTCTGGGCGTAGCCCGGCGTCCACCTCGAAGCACGCCTCGGAGGCAACCCGCATCATCTCCCGGGCGACACGGGTGCTCACGGAGTCGGCGCGCTCGGCGACGAAGACGACATCGACGTCGCTGACATAATTCAGTTCGCGTGCACCGCATTTGCCCATCGCGATGACCGCCAGCCGCAGCGGCGGCTCGTCGCCGCACATTGTTTTTTCCGCGACGGCCAGCGCCGCTGCCAGCGCAGCGTCTGCCATATCCGCTAGGTGGGCGCCGATCGCGCTGAACGGCAGCACCGGCTCGTCTTCGACCGTCGGGGCCAAGTCCAGTGCGGCCAGCATCAGCAGCTGATCACGGTAACGTGTGCGCAGCTCGGGTATGACTGCGTCGCTTGGGTTTTCGGTGACACAGTCGAAGAAAATCCGGCGCAGCCGATCCGGCGACGGCAGGGTCAGGTTGCCGGACAGCAGGCGCCAGGAGCGTGGGTGTGTCACCAGGTGGTCCCCGAGGGCCAGCGAGGAGCCGAGCACCGCGAACAGCCGGCCCCGCAGGCTGCGGTCACTGTGCAGCGCGGCGTCGAGCTCTTCCCATCCGACTTCAGGATTCTCCGAGAGCCGGACGAGCGCGCTCAGCGCCGCGTCGGCGTCCGGTGCCCGCGACAGCGACCACAACAGCTCGACGTGCGCCTCGGTATCCCAGCCCAACTGCGCCAGGTAGGCACTCGCGCGCGGGTCGACCAAGCCCAGCCGGCCCGCGCTGGGCACTTTCGGGCGCTGGGTGGCGGGTCTGGTCACGACGACGACGGTAGCGCACCCTCGCGGGGCCGTTGAGGAGCTACAGCGACAAGTAGGTTTTCAGCTCATAGGGGGTGACGTGGCTGCGGTAGTTCGCCCACTCCGCACGCTTGTTGCGCAGGAAGAAGTCGAAAACGTGCTCTCCCAAGGCTTCTGCGACAAGCTCGGAGTTTTCCATTTGCTGCAGCGCACTGTCGAGGCTGGACGGCAACTCCCGGTAGCCCATCGCGCGGCGCTCCTCGGGCGTCAGATCCCAGACGTTGTCCTCGGCTTGCGGGCCCAGCGCGTAGTTCTTCTCCACCCCGCGCAGACCGGCCGCCAGCAGCACGGCGAACGTCAGGTAGGGGTTGCACGCCGAGTCGGGACTGCGCACCTCGATGCGCCGCGACGAGGTCTTGCGCGGGCTGTACATCGGAACCCGCACCAGCGCCGAGCGGTTGGCTGCGCCCCAGGATGCGGCGGTCGGTGCCTCACCGCCCTGCACTAGCCGCTTGTAGGAGTTCACCCACTGGTTGGTGACAGCGCTGATCTCGGATGCGTGCTCGAGGATGCCGGCGATGAACGATTTGGCCACATCGGACAGCTGCAGCGGGTCGTCGGGGCTGTGAAAGGCGTTGACCTCGCCTTCGAACAGGCTCATGTGGGTGTGCATCGCCGAACCGGGATACTGCCCGAACGGTTTCGGCATGAAGGACGCGCGGACTCCTTCTCCGAGCGCGACTTCTTTGATGACATAGCGGAAGGTCATCACGTTGTCAGCCATCGACAGTGCGTCGGCGTAGCGCAGGTCGATTTCCTGCTGGCCGGGCGCGCCCTCGTGGTGGGTGAACTCCACCGAGATGCCCATGGATTCCAGCGCCTCGACTGCGCGGCGGCGGAAGTTCGACGCAGAGTCGTGCACCGCCTGATCGAAATAGCCGGCGTCGTCGGCGGGAACGGGCACCGAGCCGTCGTCATAACCCGTCCGCAACAGGAAGAACTCGATCTCCGGATGCACATAGCAGGAGAACCCGAGGTCGTTCGCTTTGCCGAGCTGCCGGCGCAATACATGCCGCGGGTCTGCCCAAGACGGCGAGCCGTCCGGCATCTTGATGTCGCAGAACATCCGCGCCGAGTGGTGGTGGCCGGAGCTGGTCGTCCAGGGCAGCACCTGGAAGGTCGACGGGTCCGGGTGGGCGACGGTGTCGGATTCCGAGACCCGCGCGAAGCCCTCGATCGCGGATCCGTCGAAGCCGATGCCTTCCTCGAATGCGCCCTCGAGTTCGGCGGGTGCGATCGCGACCGACTTCAGGAAACCGAGCACGTCGGTGAACCACAGCCGGACGAAACGAATATCCCGTTCCTCCAGCGTGCGAAGCACGAATTCCTTTTGCCGATCCATATCCCGAACAGTATGCAGTGGCTGTTAATTCTGTGTTACGACTGCCCAGCTAACAGCGTAAGTTACCCGGCGGTGACACTTTCTCGACGAAGTAGCGAACGACCGCCGTATCGACGCATTTGTCGCCGTTGAACACCGCGGTGTGCTGGGTTCCGTCGTAGGTGATTAGGGGGGCGCCCAGTTGAC
>NZ_CAXUCH010000348.1:0-3423 GCF_964249325.1 uncultured Mycobacterium sp.
CGGCAGCACACAGTGCGGTGACCCACTCGGGAATAGCGAAGGCCCGCATGATGACGAAGATCGCCAGCCCGGCAACCAAGACGCCAGGATCACTGCCGGGCCGGCCTGCTCGATGGCACCACCGGCCCCGTAGAACAGCCCGGTGCCGATCGCGCCGCCGATTGCGAGCATCTGGACAGTGCGGGCCGATAGGCCTCGTTCGTAGCCGAGGTCGGGTGTCCCGGTTTCGAACCTGGCCAGGCTCATTCGGATCTCTTATCACAAACTCGGCCGCGGAAAGGCGCGGCGCCGAGGTTCCCGGCGCGTCGCACGGACGTTGCCAACTGGGCGCCGACCCGTCGGTCTGTGGATGAAAGCGCCACTGTGGATAACTCCAGCACTGAACCAGCAGCGCGCCGGCGATGTCGGCAGCCCTGGCTATGCTCGCAACATGTTCGATACCGTCGCGGATCCGCTTGCCGCCGTGGGTGTTTGCTCGCCTGCGGAGATGGCCGGTCTGGATGCGGCTGCGCTGGTGACGGCGGTGGAGTCGTCGCACCGGTTGGAGTCGATGCTGATAGCGCGGCGGCTGGCAGCGGTGGCGGCGCTGCTGCGGCGCCGAGAAGACGCTGCCGACGCTGGGCCCGGATATGCCGTCATCGACGGGTTCGAGCAGACTACCGCCGAGGTGGCGGCGGCGATGAACCTGTCCCCGATGGCGGCCAGCTATCTGGTATCGCACGCTCACGCGCTCGATACCCGCCTGCCCAAGGTAGCGGCCCTGCTAGCTGAGGGCAGAACCGATTGGCGCACCGTGCGATTGATCATCAGCCGCACCGATTTGGTGACCGACGAGCAGCTGATCGCCAAGCTCGACGAATCGTTAGCGGCGGGTATCGCTAAGTGGCAGAGCGGGTCGCGGCAGCGCATCGTCAATGCGGTGGATGCTGGAGTGCGCCTCGCCGATCCCGACGCTGCCCGCGAGCGCCGCCAGGCAGCTGAGGACGAGCGCTACATCGCGACCAGTGCCACTGAACATGGAATGGCCGAGATCTATGGCACGGTCGCGGCGTCGGCGGCTGCGGCGTTCGACCGGCGGCTCTCGGAGTTGGCCAAGCAGGTGTGCCCGGCGGATCCGCGAGCGATAGATCAGCGCCGCGCCGACGCGTTGGCCGCGTTGAGTGAAGGGCGCGGATTGGCATGCAGGTGCGGGCGCTCGGAGTGTCCTCGTCGCAGTGATGCCCTCGAACGCGATCATGATCCGGGCGGCGCGCAAGTCGTCATCAACGTGGTGGCCAGCGAGCAGACGGTCTACGGCAACAGCAGTCAGCCGGGTTACCTGGAGGGCTACGGAGTCATCGACGCCGAGCAGGTCCGTGAATTGGCGGCAGCAGCTTCGCTGAGGCTCGCGCAATTACAGAGCACGCCTGACGAGGCGTTGCGCTATCAGCCGTCGGCGGCGCTGGAGCGCGCGATCCGTTGTCGTGGTTTGACGTGTCGGTTTCCCGGCTGCAGCCGTCCGGCGATGGTCTGTGACCTCGACCATACGATTCCGTTCAATCACGCGAACCCGCCGGCCGGCGGATTGACCGTGCCGTGGAACCTCAAATGCCCTTGCCGCCAACATCATCGGCTGAAAACCTTCGGCGGGTGGCGTGATAGTCAGTTGCGCGACGGCACGGTCATCTGGACCGCGCCGACCGGCCAAACCCATCGCACCGCCCCAGCCGGAGCAGACCTTTTCGCAACGCTGAACGCGCCGGCGTGCGCGGCGCCCCCAGCCAACCGGCGCAGCCGCTCCAAGGAGCGAGCCGCGCGAATTGCTCGGGCCCGCAAGCACAATCGCGAGCAGAGGCCAATCAACGAAGCGCGCCAGCAGCTCGAGGAGGCGCGCAAAGAAGAGATAGCTGCCCGCAAGTTGCGAAACCATATGCGCGGCACGCTGTTTCTGTTCAAAGGCCGACCGAGCACCAGCCCGTTTTGCACCTGGGTCAACGACCCTCGAGAACCCGAAGAACTGCCCCCGGATTGGCGACCGCCGCCGCTAGCACCCCTGCCCGAGGATCCCCCCTTCTGACGAACGTTAAGGTGCCAGTCATGCCGATCGCCAGAAGCGGGAAACTGTCACTGCGTTCTGTGCTGGCGGTGGTCGCGCTAAGTTGCACCGCAGCGGCAACGTCCGCTTGCGATTCCGGCACCGACCCGGTCGCGGACAATCCTCGCCACGTGACAGTCACCGGGCTGGGCAAGGTTCAAGGTGTCCCCGACACGCTGACCGTCGAGGCGAGCATCGAGTTCGTCGCCCCCGACGTGACAACCGCGATGAACCGGACCAACGAACGTCAGCAAGCGGTCATCACCGCGCTGAGCGACGCCGGTGTCGGCCGCCCGGACATCAGCACGACCGACGTCAGCGTGCAACCGCAGTACGGCGGCGGCGACGGGGCCATCACCGGTTACCGCGCCAGCAATTCGATCCGGGTCAAAATCCGCAAGCTGGAATCGGCGTCGCACGTGCTGGCGGTCATCGTCAGCGCCGGCGGTGACGCCACCCGGATCAATTCCGTGCGCTACTCCATCGAGGACGACTCCCAGTTGGTCCGCGACGCGCGGGCCCGGGCGTTCAATGACGCCAGGAATCGAGCCGAGCAGTACGCGCAGCTGTCGGGACTCCAACTCGGCGAGGTGATCTCGATCTGGGAGACCTCCGGCGCGCCGACGCCGACGCCGATGCCCCGCGCACCGATGGCCGCCACCGATGTTCCGCTGGAACCCGGCCAGCAGACGGTCAGTTTCACCGTGACCGCAGTCTGGGAACTGGGCTAGTCCTGATACACCCTGGGATCCAGGGTGCCGATATACGGCAGGTCGCGGTAGCGCTCGTCGTAGTCGAGGCCGTAGCCGACCACGAACTCGTTGGGAATGTCAAAGCCCACATAGGCGATGTCGACGTTGGCGCGCATCGCGTCAGGCTTGCGCAGCAGCGTACACACCCGAAGCGAACGCGGATGGCGGGTGGCGAGGTTGCGCAGCAACCACGACAGAGTCAGTCCGGAGTCGACCACGTCTTCGACAATCAGCACGTCGCGGTCGTTGATATCGCGGTCGAGGTCTTTGAGGATGCGCACCACGCCCGACTATGATTTTTAAGATCCGTAGTAGCTGTAGTTCTTGAATTCGAACTTGGTCGGCAGCGGAATCGCGCGTGCCAGGTCGGTGACGAACATGACCGCACCCTTCAGCACGGTGATCAACAGCAGATCCTGAGCACCGGGGGCATCGGTCACGCCGCGGTAGTCGTCGCCGATCATCGCGCCGAGCTCAGCGGTCCGGGTTTGGATCTGGTCTCCGGTCAGCAGCACCGATTTGATGTCGCCTGGGTACAGCTCACCGGATTGCGCTGCCACGACCACAGCGTGCCATGCCGCCCGGCCAGCCACCAAC
>NZ_CAXUCH010000349.1:0-2532 GCF_964249325.1 uncultured Mycobacterium sp.
GCGTGGTCTCGGTTCTGACGCCGTGGAATTTCCCGCACTGTCTCAACGTCATGACGTTGAGCAACGCGCTGGCCGCGGGCAACACCGTCGTGCTCAAGCCCTCGCCGCTGACGCCGCTGGCCGGCCTGGCGCTAGCGCGAATCATCGACGAGCACGCCGACCTCCCGCCGGGGGTGGTCAACGTCGTCACGCCGTCCAGTGTCGAGGCCGCCAAGCTGCTTACCACCGACCCGCGCATCGACATGGTCAGCTTCACCGGCAGCTCCGCGGTGGGCCGTGAGGTTATGTCCGCCGCTGGCGCCACTATGAAACGAATATTGCTGGAATGCGGTGGGAAGTCGGCAAACATTCTGCTCGACGACGTTGCCGTGACCGACGACATGCTCGAGCAGATCCTGTTCGATTGCTGCTCAATGCATGCCGGACAGGCTTGCATCCTTCAGAGCCGTCTCCTGCTTCCGGAATCCATCCACGACGACGTCGTCGACCGGCTGGTCGAGCTCGCCCGCGGCATAAAGGTCGGCGACCCAACCGATGCGGGCGTGCAGATGGGACCGTTAATCAGCGCGGCACAGCGCAAGCGTGTGCAGGTGCACGTCACCAGGGCGGTTGACGAGGACGCGAAGCTCGTGACCGGTGGTGGGCGACCCGCCGACTTGGACGTCGGGTTCTACTTCGAACCGACCATTCTCACCGAAGTCGACCCCGAGGCGAACATCGCTCAGGAAGAGGTATTCGGACCCGTGCTGGCAGTGCTGCGCTACCGCGATGACGACGACGCTGTCGCCATCGCTAACAACTCTCGGTACGGGCTTTCCGGTGCGGTGTGGGGCACCGACGTGGACCGTGCCGTAGATATCGCGCGCCGCGTCCGCACCGGCCAGATCTCGGTCAACGGCTGCGGTCCCGGTGACGCGCCGTTCGGCGGCTTCAAGCAAAGTGGGTTCGGCCGAGAAGGCGGCGGGATCAGGGGACTGCACACCTACATGGAGCCGAAGGCCATCGGGATTCCCGCGTGACGGGATCCCTGCCGGGGCTCCGCGTCCTCGAGATCGCCGACGAGATCACCGGCCCCTACTGCACCAAGCTGTTCGTCGACCTCGGTGCTGAAGTCACCAAGATCGAAGCGCCCACCGGCGACCCGCTGCGCCGGTGGGGGCCATTTCCCGGTGGCATCCCAGACCGTGAGCGGTCCGGGCTGTTCGAATACCTCAATGCTGGAAAGTACACGACGACAGTAAATTTCGAGAGTGGGCACGATCGAGCGCTGATGCGTGAGCTGATCGAACAGACCGACCTGCTCGTCGAGGCGATGCCACCCGGAACGTTAGGCCGATGGGGATTCGACGCCGACGTGTTGCAGCAGCTCAACCCGCAGCTGGTCATCGTGCGCATCTCGAACTTCGGCCAGCAGGGGCCGTTTCGTGATCGCTTGGCGACACCGCTGACGATGCAGGCGGCAGCGGGCTGGATCACCTGCCGTGACCCCGAGCGTCCGCCCGTGCAGGCCGGCGCACGGATCGCCGAATACGTGGCAGGCGCCTACGCTGCGCTGGGCGCGCTCACCGCCCTGCGAATCCGGGCCGATGACAGCATGATTGAAGTCGACGTCTCGGTGCTCGAGTCGCTGTTGTCGACGCTGCCCTACCCGATGTTGATGGCTGAGCGCATGCGAGCACTCGGCCTGCCCGCCAACACTCGCTCGGCGCCCTTGCTCGGAATCGTTCGGGCAGCCGATGGCTGGGTCGGCGTCAACTGCCTGACCGGCCAGCACTGGCTCGATGTGTGCGCCATGCTGGGCCTGCCGGAGTTCGGTGAGCACCAGATCGCTGTCATGATGGGCCGACCCGAGCGCGCCGAGTTTTTCGCCAAAGCCCAACCGTGGCTCGCCGAGCGAACCGTCCACGAAATCGTCGAACTGAGCCAGGCATTACGCGTGCCGGCCGCGCCCGTTGTGGACGGCGCGACTGCCCTGCAATGTCCGCAGTACCTCGAGCGCGGCTTCTTCGTCGAGGCACCTGCAGACGGCTGGTCGTTCGCCCGGCCGGGGGCAGCGTTCCGGTTTTCCAAGATGCCAGTGCCGCCGCCGCGTCCAGTGCCGCGCGTAGGTGAGCGACCGACGCACGCGAATTCGCTGGGTCACGTGCCCGCAGCCGCTGCTGCGCCGGCGGCGCTGCCCTTTGCGGGAGTGAAAGTCCTTGATCTGAGCACGTTTTGGGCTGGCGCATATCTGACCTGTTACCTGGGTGCCTTCGGTGCCGACGTCGTCAAGGTGGAGTCGATCCAGCGCCCTGACGGTCACCGCTACTCGGGCGCATATCCGCATGAGGGCGACGACTGGTATGAGCGCAGCGCCCTCTGGCAGGCCACCAACCTCAACAAGCGAGATCTCACACTAGATCTCACCTCGGCGCGGGGTCGTGAACTCGCGCGCCGGCTGGCCAGCGCCGCCGACGTTGTCGTCGAGAACTTTTCACCCCGAGTCGTCGAGCAGTTCGCCTTGGACTATGAGTCGCTGGTATCGCTTAAACC
>NZ_CAXUCH010000349.1:2542-3421 GCF_964249325.1 uncultured Mycobacterium sp.
AACCAGACGTGATCCAGGTGCGCATGCCGGGGTTTGGCTTGGAGGGCCCGTGGCGCGACTATGTCGGTTGGGCGCTGAACATCGAACAGTTATCCGGGATGGCGGCCGTCACCGGCTACCCCGACGGTCCGCCGTGCAACCTGCAAGGGCCGGCCGACCCGCTGGTGGGGGTGCACGCCGGCGTCGCGCTGCTCGCCGCGCTCGACCGTCGGCGCCGCACAGGCGAAGGTCAGCTGATCGAGATCGCCCAGATCGAGGTCGCCGCCTGTGTCACCGCCGAACCGGTGATCGAATACTCGATGAACGGTGTTGTGCGGCCCCGCGAAGGCAACCGCCATCGGGGTTATCTGCAGGGCGTCTACCCGACGAGCGTGGACGGCGCATGGGTGGCCGTGTCGGTGCGCGACGACACCGACTGGCTGCACTTGGTCGCCGCGATAGGCGTCCCGGAAGTGGATGATGCCTGCCCGCTTGACCATGACCGGTTCGATGAGATCGTCGCCGAATGGACTCGATCGCAGCGACCGGCCCAGATTGTTGCGGCCCTCCACCAGCAGGGCGTCCCCGCCGAAGAGCTGCTTACCCCGGAGCAGATGTATGACGTGCCCCAGCTGGAGGCCCGCGAGTACTACCAGAAGCTCGAGCACCCGATCACCGGTGTGCACCGCTATCCGGGCTGGCCGTTTCGCATCGTGCCGGGCCCTGGCCGTCACCACCGCTGCGCGCCGCCGACCCTGGGCCAGCACAACAATGAGATCCTCAGAGAGCTGGGGTTATCCGACGACGAGATCGGCGCCCTGCGCGTCCGACGTGTAATAGGCGATCGGCCGCTGAACGCCTAAAGTGGGTCCGCCAGGGTCGGCGTCGCTATATGGGCAT
>NZ_CAXUCH010000350.1:0-3324 GCF_964249325.1 uncultured Mycobacterium sp.
TTCGATGAGGCAACGAAGCACCCTTTCGCGCGCATTTCTGACGAGTCAACGCGGTTGACGGGGAGACGCCGGCACGAACATATGTTCGCACGCGGGTGTGACAGTTAGCCAGCTTGGCCGTAGATGCTGGTGACCCAGATGTGCACCAGCGTCTCGAGCAGGTGCTCGTCCGGTACCGAGGGCCGCTCCTGGGCGAAGGAACTCAGCATCACCTTCTCGTTGAGCAGGTTCAGCGCCGCGGACAAATCACGGGCCGGCAGCGTCACCGGCGCGGCGCCGCGCGCGCGTTCGGCCTCGATCACCGTCGCGGTGTGATCGACCCACTTCTGCATGAACCGCGACCACAGGTCGCCGATCTCCTTGTTGGACCGCGCGGCGTTGGCCGCCAGCGACACCGCGCGGTGCGCGCTGAACGTCTCGACGAACAGGTTGATCCCGGTGCGCCACAAGGTTTTTATGTCGGCCGGCGGATTGGCGACCATGCTCTCCAGAGCGGAGTCGGCCTCGACGATCACCCGCTCGAACAAGGTCAGCAGTACCGCGTCCTTGGAGGGGAAATAGAAGTAAAAGGTGGGGCGGGAAAGCCCGGCTCCCTTGGCCAGGTCGTCGACCGAGATGTCGGCGAGCGGGCGCTTTTCCAGCAGCCGTTCGGCCGTGCTCAAAATGGCCAGTTCACGCTCGTCGCCCGACGGGCGCGTCGAACGCCGACTATGAGAAGCACGGGCAGGGCTGGCGGCAGTAGTCACGACTGCTACTTTACTCCATGTCGAGAAATTCAACACCATGTTGACTCACTCGACACGCTGTTGATACCGTGGGGGCATGACTGAACACTTTGACGTCGTCATCGTGGGAGCCGGCATATCCGGCATCAGCGCGGCCTGGCATCTGCAGAACCGCTGCCCGAGCAAGAGCTACACCATCTTCGAGCGCCGCGACGATCTCGGCGGCACCTGGGACCTGTTCAAGTACCCGGGCATCCGCTCCGACTCAGACATGTTCACGTTGGGCTTCCGGTTCAAGCCGTGGCGTTCGGCCAAGTCGATCGCCGACGGCGCGTCGATCAAGGCCTACCTGAAGGAAGCCGCGGCCGAAAACGGCATCGACCAGCACATCCGTTACCGGCACCGCGTGGTGGCCGCCGATTGGTCCGACGCCGACAATCGCTGGACGGTCACCGTCGAGAACGGCGGCCGACAGAGCCAGATCAGCTGCTCGTTCCTGTTCGCGTGCAGCGGCTACTACAACTACGACGAGGGCTACTCGCCGGAGTTCGAAGGCGCGGAAGACTTCGAGGGCACCATCGTGCATCCGCAGCACTGGCCGGAGGACCTGGACTACGCCGGCAAGAAGATCGTCGTGATCGGGTCCGGCGCCACGGCGGTGACCCTCATTCCCGCACTGGTGAACACAGGCGCCCGCCACGTGACCATGCTGCAGCGCTCGCCGACGTATATCGGCTCGCTGCCTGAGGTGGACCCGTTCGCCGAGCGGGCCAACCGGCTGCTTCCCGAGAAAGCCGCGCATGTCGCGAACCGGTGGAAAGCGATCGCGTTCAGCACCGCTCAGTACCAGCTGTCGCGGCGATTCCCCAACTACATGCGCAAGGTGCTGATGACGATGGCTACCCGGCGTCTGCCCGAGGGCTACGACGTCGAAAAGCACTTCGGCCCGCGCTACAAGGTCTGGGACCAGCGGTTGTGCCTGGCGCCCAACGGGGATCTGTTCCGCACCATCCGGCACGGCCAGGCCGGCGTCGTCACCGACACCATCGACCGGTTCACCAAGACCGGCATCAAGCTGTCCTCCGGTGAGCAGCTGCACGCCGACATCATCATCACAGCAACCGGTTTGAACCTGCAGCTGTTTGGCGGCGCCGCGATCCGGCGCAACGGCGTGCCGGTCGAGCTCAATGAGACCATGGCCTACAAGGGCATGATGCTGACCGGGATGCCGAACATGGCGTTCACCATCGGTTACACGAACGCGTCCTGGACGCTGAAGGCCGACTTGGTATCGGAGTTCGTCTGCCGGCTGCTCAACCACATGGATAAGCACGGCTTCGACACCGTGGTGCCGCAGCACCCGGGCGACTCGGTGGACGAACGCCCGTTGATGGACTTCACCCCGGGATACGTGCTGCGGGCGCTGGACTACCTGCCCAAAGCGGGCGACCGCATGCCGTGGCGGCTCAAGCACAACTACCTGCTCGACCTTCAGCTGATCCGGCGCGGCCGGGTCGACGACGAGGCCCTGCACTTCAGCAAGCACCGGCTCGCGGTAGCGGCCTAGTTCTCCTGCTCGCGGGTTTCGTGCGCTAGACCGGGGCTGCTGCGCTGACGACGACGATGCCGTCGTCGTCGCTGTAGGCCAGATCGCCGGGCACGAACGTCACACCACCCAAGCTGACCGCGACGTCGCGCTCACCGGCGCCGGTCTTGGTGCTCTTGCGGGGGTTGGTGCCGAGCGCCTTGATGCCGATGTCGACGCCGCGCAGCGCAGCGGCGTCGCGTACCGCGCCGTACACGACCAGCCCCGCCCAGCCGTTGTCATGCGCCAGCTGGGCGATGACGTCGCCGACAAGTGCGGTGTGCAACGAGCCGGCGCCGTCGATCACCAGCACTCCACCGTCGCCGGGCTCGGAGAGCACCGACTTCAACAAAGCGTTGTCCTGAAAACAGCGCACGGTGCTGATCGGTCCGGCGAACTGGGTGCGACCGCCGAACTGGTGCAATTGGACGTCGCAGCTGCGCACGTCGTCGCCGATGTCGTCGACCAGGTCGGCGGTGGGGCGGAAAGTCACAGGCACCGCGGCATTATGCCAAGCCGCTAGCCGACGGGTTCAGCGGCGCCGCAGCTGGCGGATCAGCAACAACAGCATGAGAAGCCCGATGCCGACCCCGACCACCAGCGGCACCGGTGAACGAGCAACATACGGCGCCGCCGCCCCTGGGGAAACCGGGTTGTCAGCTGTTTCAACCGTCGACTTGGCTTGGGCTGCAGCCTCTTTGGCGCCCGTGGCAAGCTGGCCGTTGGTTTCGAGAGCGGCGGCAGGCGGCTGGCCGGCCAGTTTCGGTGCCGCCGGCTCGGCCTTGACGGGGGGCGCTTTCTTCTCCGGCGGTTTGTGGTCGGGCGATTTTTTCGCGGGCGCTTTCTTGGCCGGTGCTTTCTGGACCTTCTTCGCGGCCTTGGCGGGTGCTTTCTTTGCCGCCTTCTGCGGTGGCTTCGCGGCCGACGACGGCTCGGCTGCCGGTGGCGGCGCCTTCTCCGGTTGCGGCGCAGGTGGTGGCGCCTTGTCAGCCGGCGGCGGGGGCGGAGCTATGT
>NZ_CAXUCH010000351.1:0-3310 GCF_964249325.1 uncultured Mycobacterium sp.
GGCTCAGATCGTCACGTCGGCGAGTCCCAGTCCTGTCGCAATCAGCACCGATTCCGTCGGCAAGACCATTTCGGGGGCAACGATCAAGGGACAAGGCAACGACCTGGTGCTCGACACGATGTCGTTCTACAAGCCGACGCAGGCCGGGGCGTACCCGGTCGTGCTGGCCACCTATGAGATCGTCTGCTCGAAGTACCCCGACTCCGCGGTTGGTACGGCCGTGAAAGCTTTTCTTCAAGCCACCATCGGTCCCGGTCAGAACGGCTTGGCAGACAACGGATACATCCCACTCCCGGACGCTTTCAAGCCGCGACTGTCAACCGCGATCAACGCCATCTCGTAATCTGAGGCCGTCATGGCCGAAACACCGCTAACCCGGCGGGCCGAGCTCGCCGGGCCAGTACCTGCACCACCGGCGATCAATACACGCGCAGCACGGCGGGAAGACCGGCTCTTCAAGTCGCTCGCGGTGGGTGCCGGTTTGACGATCGTTACCGCGATCGCGCTGATCGCCATATTCCTGTTGCTGCGCGCAGTGCCGGCATTGCGCGCGAACCACGCCAACTTCTTCACCAGCGCCAAGTTCGATACCACCGACCCCGACAACCTCGCGTTCGGCATCCGTGACCTGTTCATGGTCACGGTACTCAGCTCGGTGTTCGCGCTGGTGTTGGCCATGCCGGTCGCAATCGGAATCGCGGTGTTTCTCGCCCAATACGTGCCAACACAGCTCTCGCGCGTGTTCGGTGCCATGGTCGACCTGCTCGCCGCGGTGCCGTCGATCATCTTCGGGTTGTGGGGAATTTTCGTGCTGGCGCCGCAACTCGAGCCGGTCGCAACGTTTCTCAATGAGGAACTCGGCTGGTTGTTTTTGTTCAAGAAGGGCAACGTGTCGTTGGCCGGCGGCGGCAGTATCTTCACGGCCGGCATCGTGCTCGCGGTGATGATCCTGCCGATCATCACGTCGGTATCGCGTGAAGTCTTCCAGCAGACCCCGATTACGCAAATCGAGGCAGCCCAGGCGCTGGGTGCGACGAAGTGGGAAGTGGTCAGAATGACCGTCCTGCCGTACGGGCGTAGCGGTGTGGTGGCAGCGTCGATGCTGGGTTTGGGCCGCGCTTTGGGCGAGACCGTGGCGGTGCTGATCATCCTGCGCTCGACCGTGCACGGCGGAAATTGGTCGCTGTTCGACGGCGGGTACACATTCGCCTCCAAGATCGCTTCTGCCGCGACCGAATTCAGTCAGCCGCTGCCGACCAGCGCCAATATTTAGGCGGGATTCGCGCTGTTTGTCCTGACGTTCATCGTCAACGCGGCTGCCCGCGCCATCGCTGGCGGAAAGGTCAACGCATGAGCGTCGGCGACGATGCGAAAGCGAAGCGATGAGGAGGAGCGGCGCCCATGACTTCGGCCACGCTTGACCAGCCGGTCAAAACACCCGAGTTTCGCGGTATCAGCATCGGCCGACGCATCAAAAACGCCGTTGCGACAACCCTTTTCTTCACGTCATTCCTCATCGCGATGGTGCCGCTGGTGTGGTTGCTGTGGGTTGTTGTCAAAAGAGGCTGGTATGCCGTCACCCGGTCGGGCTGGTGGACTCACTCACTGCGGGGTGTGTTGCCAGAGCAATTCGCGGGCGGGGTGTACCACGCGATATACGGAACGGTCGTTCAGGCAGTGGTAGCCGCCGCCATCGCCGTGCCGCTGGGACTGATGGTCGGGGTGTATCTAGCTGAATACGGCCCTGATCGGCTGACGCGGTTGACCACCTTCATGGTTGACGTGCTCGCCGGCGTGCCCTCGATCGTGGCGGCGCTGTTCGTCTTCAGTCTGTGGATCGCCACCCTCGGATTCGAGCAGTGTGCGTTCGCGGTCTCGCTGGCACTGGTGTTGTTGATGTTGCCCATCGTCGTGCGGGCCACCGAGGAGATGCTCAAACTGGTCCCCGATGAACTGCGAGAAGCCAGCTATGCCTTGGGGATTCCGAAGTGGAAGACGATCGTGCGGATCGTCATCCCCACCGCGCTGCCTGGCATCATCTCCGGTGTCTTTTTGTCGATCGCGCGCATCATCGGCGAAACCGCTCCGGTGCTGGTGCTGGTCGGGTACAGCCGCTCGATCAACTACGACATCTTCAACGGCAACATGGCATCGCTGCCGCTGTTGATCTACACCGAACTCGACAACCCCGAGCACGCCGGTTACCTGCGGGTTTGGGGTGCCGCGCTGACCCTGATCATCGTGGTGGCCGTGGTCAACCTCATCGCCGCGGCCATCCGGGTCTGGGCAGGACGAGTGCGATAGCTCGACGTCAGGTCGGTGGCAGCTTCACCACCCTGTCGTTGCCCCGGTCGGCGACATACACGTTGCCCGAGTCATCTACGACCACGTCGAGCGGAGTGTTGAGATCGGTGAACGGCAGCACCGTCGTGGTGTTCGACCCAGCCGTCAGTTTGACCACCTTGCTGTCGTCGTGTTCGGTGACGTACACGTTGCTGGCCTTGTCCACCGCCACGCCCCAGGGCACGCTGAGGCCAGTGAAGGGCAGCACGGTCTGGTTTGACCCGCCCTCCAACTTCACCACCCGGTTGTTGTAGGTGTCGACGTCGTAGACGTTGCCAGCCTTGTCCACTGCGACACCGTCCGCGTAATTGAGGTCGGTGAACGGCAGGTCGGACTGGTTGCCCGAGCCGATATCCAGCTTCACCACCCGGTTGTTGCCGCGGTCGGCGACGTACACGTTGCCCGCGGTATCGACCGCTACGCCCTCGGGGTAATTGAGGCCCGTAATCGGCAGGTCGCTCTGGTTGTTCGACCCGGCCGGCAACTTCACCACCCTGTTGTTGAAGTCGGTGGCATACACGGCGCCGGAGCTGTCGACCGCGATGCCCTGCGGCTCGTAAAGGCCGGAGAACGGCAGCACCGCCGGGGTACTAGACCCGGCTGGCAACTTCACCACCCGGCCGTACATGCCCTGATTGGTGACGTACACACCGTCGGCGCTGTCCAGCGCCACCCCGCCCGGGGATAGGCGGAAGTTGAGACCGTTGAACGGAAGCACGGTTTCTCCGGACGTCGACTGCTTGCCGTGCGGCGGCGCCAATACGAGGTATGCGACGGCGGCGATAACGGCGACAACGGCGAGCACAGCAGCGCCGATCAGAATGCCCCGCTTTCCTTGGCGACCATCGGTGGGTTGCAGCCACTCCGGCAAGCTCGTTGGCCTGGGAGTCGGTGACCATCCTCCCGCCGGCATCCCCGTCGATGTGCCCGATGGCGCGCGACGAGCCATGGTTGCCCCGACGCGGGG
>NZ_CAXUCH010000352.1:0-3255 GCF_964249325.1 uncultured Mycobacterium sp.
GGTCAGCTCCCCGGGGAGTTGCTGGCGCCGAGACGATACGTCATGCGGGCCCGAAGAGGAGCTACCGGAGGGGGGTGTCCGCAGCTGGGCGACGAATTGCCGGGTGGCCGGGCAGAACCGGTCGCTGGTGCCGCAGTCGACCCGAATCGGGATCGAGGCCAGCGCCGGAAGGCCGAACACATTGTTGCGCACCCAGTCGTCGTAGCTGTCGAAAGCCCCGGGGGTGCTGAGGGTGTAGGACGTCCACAATGCGGGGCTGACGGCGCAGATCCCGGCGGTGCGCGCCGGTCCCAGCCGGGCGCCCAACAGCAGCGCGCCATAGCCGCCCATCGACCACCCGAGAAACCCCACCCGCGAGGTGTCCAATCCTTTGCTTGCCAGCATCGGCAACAGTTCACCGAGCACCATCGCTCCGGAGTCGTGCCCGTCGGCCCGCCGATGCCAGTAGGTATTGCCTCCGTCGACACCGACCACGGCGAACCCGGGCCGGCCCGACTTGACCAGCTGGGCCAGCGCGTCTTCGACGCCGAGGTCGATCACCGTGTTGGCGTTGCCGTCCTTGCCGTGCAACGCGATCACCGGCCGCAGCGGCCCCGAGTGGCCAGGCGGCAGCGCCATCACCCAGTTAGTCGTCATGCCCCCGCGCGCCGCCGAGACAAACGAGCCCGAGAGCCGCGTCGGCGATGCGGTTCCCGCCACCGGCTCGAACGGCGAGGGAGAAGTCGCGGCTTCACCAGGATCCAGCAACGCGCTCAACGCCCATGTGGCCGTAGCGCCTGCGACTGCGCCGATGCCCAGACGCAGTGCGGCGCGGCGGCTCAACTGGGGCATGAGCGTGATCATGCCGGGGCGAATAGCGTTGCGCGCAAAGGCACGCCGGATCAGTTATGACACCGTGATCGTTGGCGAGCAACGCGGCACGGTTCACCCGTCACGCGGTGTATTGGCTGCAAACTTGCAAGACGGGCCTAGGCGCCCTAGCCGGGGTTGGTACAAAGTGCAAAATATGTAACACTGTTCCAATGACTGAGCTTTCGCAGACGCGGATCCAGGCCACCGGCCATGACGTTGACGCCTTGCCGCTAGGGCCAGAGTCGGTGGTGTGGCGCTACTTCGGCGACAACCGCATGTTCCTGATCGGACCGCGACCGGCGGTGCTGCAGAACATGCTCGCCGAACTCGGTCAAGGCGTGCTGGATCATTCGGTGTTCTTCGCCGACACCGCCGCGCGGGTCAAACGCTCGCTGCCGCCGATCTTCATGACCGTCTACGGCTCCGACGACGAGCACCCGGGCCAGCAGGTGCGGGATTTCCACCATGAGATCAAAGGCGCGATGCCGGAGGGCAAGCGCTACCACGCACTGGATCCGGAGACCTATTTCTGGGCGCACGCCACGTTCGTCGAGCAGGTCCTTTGTTTCGCCAACACCTTCGTCAAGCCGCTATCCCGTGCCGAAAAGGAACAGATCTACCTCGAGTCGAAGACCTGGTATCGCCGCTATGGTGTGAGCGAGCGCTCGGTGCCTGCCGACTACGCCGAGTTCGAGCGCTACTGGAACCACATGCTCGAACACGTGCTGGTCGCCCATCCGACAGCCAAATACGGCGTCGGATATGTCACCAAGGGGTTCCCGTGCCCCAAGGCGGTGCCGTCATGGCTGTGGCGGATGCTAGCGATCGTGTTCAACCCGGTCGCCGCGTTCCTGACCACCGGCGGCCTGCCGCCGCGGGCCCGCGAGCTGCTGGGCTTGCCGTGGAGCGAGCGGCAGGAACGCCGTTATCAACGCTTTGCCGCGATATGCCGGTCGCGGCCGGTCAACGTGCTGTGGGATCATCTGCCGATGAGACTGCGCTACAACAGGTTTGCCCGTGCCGGGTACGCCCGCGGCTGATGCCGCAACCCAAGCCATCCTCGACGCAGCCGTCGTCGAGTTCGAGCGCCACGGCTTTGGTCGGGTCGCACTGGACAACGTGGCACGGCGGGCCCGGGTAAGCCGCACCACGATCTACCGCCGGTTCGCCAACCGCGACCAGCTCGTCGCGGCCGTCATCGACCGGGAGAACGCCGCACTCTTCGCCGACATCGCCGAAGAGCTGAGAAACCGCCCACCACAATCGAATTACTATGTTGAGGCGTTCACGCTTTCGATCATGCGATTTCGCCAGCATCGAGTGCTCACCCGGGTAATCGCTGACGAACCGGGGCTGATGCTCGAGCTTGCCCGCCAGCACTACGGCGCCGCGGTGGAGCGGATGGCCGCCGCGCTGCAGGTGATCTTCCCGGACGGATTCGCCGAGCGGATCGGCGCTCAAGTTGTCGACGAGCTGGCCGACACGATTTTGCGCTACGCGGCGATGGTGTTGTTGCTGCCGAGTCGCCAACGGCTCGAGACCGCCGACGACATTCGCGCATTCGCCACCCAGCACTTCCTGCCCAGCCTGCCCGCGGCGCTGCGCGCGGTACCCGTGTAAACGCCTGGTTCCGGTTAGCGCGGCGCCGGCCCGGGCCGCGCTCGGCCCAGGATATGTGCGTGGCGGGGGTAAAACCGCAGTGGCGCATAGTAAAACCGGTCCAGCTCGTCGATGTCGAAACCGGCGGCGCGAATCGCCGCGGCGGTGTCGCGGTTGGGGTGACAACCGCCGCCCAAGCGCGACTGCAGCGGTGTTATCACATCCTCGAGTCGCCCGAACCACGGCTTCTCGGAGCGGACGTGCTCGAAAAAGCGAAGCTCCCCAGTCGGTTTCAGCACGCGTCGGATCTCGTTCAGCGCTGCTCGGGTATCGGAGATCGAGCACAACACCAGCGATGCAACCGCCGCGTCGAACCCGTCGTCCTCCACCGGCAACGCAGTCGCATGTCCGGCGATCACGCTCACCCGCACCGGCGCTTCCTGAGCAGCCCTCTCGGCCAAACCACGCAGGTAATCTTCCGGTTCGACAGCCACCACCTCGGTGACCGTGTCGGGGTAGTGGCTGAAGTTCATACCGTTGCCCGCGCCGATCTCGATCACCCGTCCGGTCAACCCCGCCAGCATCCGGTCGCGATGCCTGGCCGTTCCCCGCCGCTCCGACTCGGCGCTCATCCGCTCATACATCCGCGCAAACCGCCGATGTTGAAACTGCGACAGATCGGTCATACCGCCTCCTGCATGCGCGCGCGCCTGGATCTTCAGTCTCAGTAGCGTCAAGTGAATGCCGTCTGCCTGTTGCCTCATGTCAAGATGCGCGCGAAGGCGGATTCGTTGCCTCACGTAA
>NZ_CAXUCH010000353.1:0-3246 GCF_964249325.1 uncultured Mycobacterium sp.
GTTCAGCGCCTGCAGCATGGTTTCGTCGTGCTGGTGTTCGTGGCTGACCACCATCCCGAACGCGAAATTCTCTTCGGGCTCGTCGGGTGAGCGGTCCAGGGCGTCCCGCGCGGCCGCCCGGACGGTGCGGCAATACGCCCGCGCCCGGCCCGGGGATAGCAGCGGCAGGTCCACTCGGGTGGCCCGTGAATGAACGAACGCGTCGTAAAGACCCTCGACATCCGGCGGCAGCATGCCCGGGCGGTCGGGATCACCGCCGCGCAGCAGCCACAGTTCTTCTTGCTGGCCGATGTGCGCCAAGTCCCACACCAAAGGGCTCATCAGCGGGTCGTCCTGGCGGCGCAGTTCGTCATCGTCGAAATCCACCAGCAGCAGGGTGCGCTCGCGTGCCCGCGCCAGGTCGCGAGCCAGCTGTTCCCGTACGCTCACAACTCCCCTTGGGCCAGACGCGCGACCGTGGGCGCGATGCCGTGGCCGATCACCTGGTCGGAGAAGTCGTCGGCCGGACACCGACCCTGCTCGACCGCCTGGACCAGCCGCTGCATTGCCTCGTCCAGGTTGGCTGGTACCCGCTCGGCCGCAGCGGCCACACACCGGTTGGCCGCCAGGTAGAGCCGCCGGTCACCCAACCCGATCCGGGCAGCAGTGTCCCATGCCGTCGCCACCGGTTCGACGGCCTCGGCGGCGATATCGGCGGCAACCGGGTCGTCCAGCAGCGCCACCAGCGTGAAGACGATCGCGGGCCACATGTCGTCCGGGACGCTGTCGAGATAGCGGATCTCCAGCCATCGGCGCGGGCGCACCGGCGGGAACAGCGTGGTGAGGTGGTAGTCGAGGTCGGCGACTGTCGGGCGCCGGCCGCCGAGCAGCATGCGGCCGTCAGCCCAGTCGGTGAACGGCACGTAGTGCGCGACCGGCACGGCGTCAGGATTGAACACCAGCATCACCGGGGCCTTCAGTGCGTAACGCGCCCAGTCGGTGCCGGGATCGTCGCCGCTTGCCGTCAACACCGGCCCGCAGCGCGCCGAGTCCAGCTGACCCCACACTCGCTGCCGGGTCGACTGCCATCCGGAGAACTTTCCGCCCAGCATTGGAGAATTGGCGGCGATCGCGATCATCGTCGGCCCCAGCGCGTGCGCGAGCCGCACCCGCGCCGCCCACCCCGTCTGCGGGCCGGCGTCCACGTTGACCTGAATCGACGCGGTCGAGGTCATCATCGCCGCGCCCGCCGCCCCGCTGTGGCTGGCGGCGAAGAACTGCTCCATGGCGCGATAGCGCGCGCCCGGGTTGACCCGCAGGGCGGGGCGCAACGGGTCCGCGCCCAACGACACCAGGCCCAGGCCGGCGCGGGCGAACGCCGACCGCAGCACCGCCTGGTCGCTGGTGATCGCATCGATCGCCGGGAGAACGCCGTCGAGCGGCGGGCTGGAAAGTTCGACGGCACCGCCGGGTTCGACACTGACCGCACTGCCGCCGGGCAGCGCGGGAAGCTCCGCCAGGACGTCGCTGATTTCTGTCCAGCTGGGCCTGCGGCGTGGATTGGCCGGGTCGTAGCAGTGGGCCTCGATTTCCAAACCGACCCGACCCAGCGGGCCGTCCGCCAGGCAGCTGTCGGTGATGCACTGCGCGGCGGCCGCGGAACTGGCCAGTTCGGCCTCTGCCAACCGAGCGCCGGCCAGCTGCGACGCGACCGCCATATTCACCGTTCCCTCCCGGCCCCAACGCGGTGCGTCGTCGGAGCGTGGTTGCGCGCGGTTATCCCGGACGATAGCCACCCACAGTCAATCTTGCAGACGGCACCGACATATTCCCGGCCGTCGGTAGTGGCGATCGCAAGCGCGGCGGAGCCGGGCGCAGCGGGTCGCCACCATCAGACTGTCCGGTTACTGGCCCAGCGTGTTCTGCATGGCGCCGGCCAGCGCGTTGACCGCCGGCCCGCCGTTGCCGGACTGGCAGACCTTGGCCTGCAGCAGCACGTTCTCACGCAGCCGGGTCTGGTTGAAGCAGCGACGATCGGTGCCGGCTTCCTGTTTGGTCCAGGCCGCGTCGGTCGCAGACGCCGGCCCGCCGTCGAACGACCACACCTGGGTGATGCCGTTGTCCAGGTGCATTGCGGTGGTCTGCCCGGAACAGCCGACCGTGCGGTCCACCACGCGGTGGAATGCGCGAGTCGCGGCGTCGCCGCTGGCGAACACCCCCACCGCCTGCTTGACGAAGTGGGTCTGGTCGGTGGCCGACGTCTGGGTGACGGCGCTGTTGAACGACGCCAGGTCCGGGTCGTTGTAAACCTCCGGCAAGCCGATGTCGGCCCAGTTGTTGCACACCGGGTCGTCGACCCAATATCCCTGGTAGGGATCGGTGGACACCGATTCCCATCGCATCGGGCCGCCGACGATGTTGCCCACCGAGCCCTTGCCCAGCACCGCGTAATTCACCACCCCCGGCTCCGAGGGGCGCGCGTTGGCGAGCGGCAACGCTGCAAGGACCGCGCCGACCGCTATCCCGACGCCCAGCGCCGCGACGGCGACGCGCACCGGGCTACACCTTGGCCGAGACGTCGATGTCGACGTTTCCACGGGTGGCGTTGGAATACGGGCAGACCTGATGGGCCTGGTGCACTAGGTCGTCGGCGGCCTTCTGGTCGAGCCCGGGCAGGGTGCCGACGATGTTGCCCGTCAGCCCGAAACCGCCCTCCGGCGTGCGGCCGATGCCGATCTTGACGGTTACCTCGGTGTTGTCGGGAAGCTTGACCTTGCTTCTGCCTGCCACCAGCCGCAGCGCGCCGAGGAAGCATGCGGCATAGCCGGCGGAGAAGAGTTGCTCCGGGTTCGTGCCTTCGCCGCTGCCGCCCATCGGCTTGGGCGGACGGGTCTCGAGGTCGAGGTGACCGTCAGACGACTTCACGTGCCCGTCGCGGCCGCCTCCGGTGGCAGTGGACTCTGCGGTGTAGATGGCTTCGATGCTCATAGGGCTCGATCATGCCAACAAGACATCCCAAACAGAAGCCCGGCCGATAAAGCGCTCCGGGATGCGCCAACCCGCACCGGCCAGCTGGCCAATAACCTGGCCAATGACGTTGTGCGCCGGGCAATCTGGATGCTTGCCGTGAATATGCCTGAGCCACAGAAACTTTGGCAGGACACAGCCAGCGATCTTGCGCCGTACCTTAGCTACGGACTCGGCGGTGGCGGCGGCGGCGTCTGGGCAGGACCACCCGGTAGCATACCTGGACCCATGCCCGGGCCG
>NZ_CAXUCH010000354.1:0-3187 GCF_964249325.1 uncultured Mycobacterium sp.
CCAAGAACGGGCCAATCGCACGCTACTCGATTCGGATATTCCCGGATAAGCCCTTGGTGTCAGCTGCCCCGAGCGGCGACCGTATGTAAGTCGATGCGGCCACGGTGCCGCATGGAAATTTGGGCTCGATCCCCGCAACCCGATGACACGATCATGGCGCCGCGCGCCTGAGCCGACGACGGGATCGTCGTGCCCGGAGCATCCGGGATGGAGACACGTCCCACTTGACTTTCCCCCATGTAAGCTATGGGGGGACCGGCGAAGGGGTTAGCATCATCGTCGGTAGATGCAACGGGTGGGCAGTCCCCATGACCCAAGTTGATGACCTGAGCCGCTCTCTCGCCGTTTTTGATCAGAGCACTGCTGGACATCGCAGGCCGGCTGCAACAGCAGGAGAATGGACGCCACGAAGAGGCAAGCGACCTCAAGGCACGATGGCGACGCAGCGGCCTGCGCGCCTTCGACACGGACAACGCAGCCGCAGCGGAGCAGAATGGGTTGACCTTGCTGCCTGATCAAGGCCACCATCGCTGCGCCAGGACGACCCGATCGGGCCATTTCCACACGATACGCGACGGCACCGAACGTCATCATGGTGGAGAGTCTGGCGTCCGCTTGGGAGAGTCTGGCGTCCGCTTGTAAGTGCCGCGTGCCAGCATGCAGATCGAGATCTGGAGATTACGTAATGGGCGATACCAAATCCAATCGGCCGTTTGGCAGCCGCACGGCGCTTGTGACTGGCTCTGGTCAGAATATCGGTCGCGCCATTGCACTTGCGTTTGCGCGTGGCGGTGCAAACGTCGTCATCAATGGTCATCAGGACCAGGCCGCGATTGAGAGTGTCGCCGAGGAGGCCCGCAGCTTCGGGGTTGGTGCACTTGCAGTGCTTGCCGATGTTGGTGATCCAGCGGCGGTACAAACCATGGTGGACCGCAGCGTGGCGGCGTTCGGCAGTGTCGACATTGCAATATCCAATGTCGCGCTTCGCCTGCACACGGAGTTCCTCGATATCTCGGTCGAAGAATGGCAGCGCATCCTGAACTCGAACCTGAGCGCTTCCTTCTACCTAGCCCGGGCGGTGTTGCCGCTGATGAAAGAGCGTGGTTGGGGACGCATTGTCCACATATCCGGGATAGACGGTTTCGCAGTCCTTCCCGACCGGGCGCACAATGTGACGTGCAAAGCTGGGGTGTTCGCGCTGTCGAAAGCAATTGCGGTCGAGTTTGGTCCGTTCGGCATCACAGCCAACACAGTTGCGCCTGGCGTTATCGACACGGCGCGGGACTTGACGCAGTATCCGCAATTCCGTGACGGGTATGGCGAGAAAGTTAAGGAAATCCCTGTGCGGCGGGTTGGCCATGTGGACGAGATCGCAGCAGCTTGCACCTACTTTGCCGGAGCTGGCTTCGTTACCGGTCAAGTGTTACACGTCAATGGCGGGGAAGAACTGTTCTGATGTCTGGTTGTGAGATCTCCTTTGCAGCTTGGCCCACTGGCAGCATCTACGCGGATTTTACGGTAAGGGTGCCGGTCAGGGGCGACGCACGTTGGCAGATTGGCTCTTGTTGGGTTCCGGGGTGGTGATGGGTCTGTCACGCGACCAGGCCGGCGATGAGGGCACTGAGCAGGGCTTTGCCGCGTCGGCGAGCGTTGTGCACGAGCTGGAAGAAGCCGAGATAAAGGGGCAGCTTGTCTTGCGAGATGCCGCGGTGCGGGCGCAGCCAGGAACGCAGCAAGGACCAAAATCCTTCCATGGCGTTGACGTGGACCTCGCAAAACCCGTCCCCGTCCCCGTCCTCGTCGCGGGCATACTCGCCGCGGGCGTGGCAGACCGTCTTGTGCCCGTAGCCCCAGGCTGGCAGGCGGGCGTAGATGGCATACTCGTCGGTGTGGACGAGGGTGCCCGGGACGACCGCGGCTGTGATGACCGGCTTGATGGTCGCCTGCTGCACGTTGGCCAGCATGCGCAGCACCACCTGTCCGCCGCGCTGGATCAGGCCGAGGATAGGCGGCTTGTCCTTCTCCAACGTGCCGCGGCCCGGCGCGCCTGCCAGCTTGCGGCACCGTCCGAACCGCCCCTTTTGGCCACCTCTTCCGGCTGCCCCTTGTGCCCGGCCACCACGTAGATCTCGTCGACTTCCACCACGCCCTTCAGCTCCGCCTTGGCGACCAGCCCGCGGCGCAGCTGCTCCGTCATCGCCTGCGTATCCGAAGTGTCCAGGCCCAGCTCCAGGGCGATCTGCCTGTTCGAGAGGTTCAGGCCCATGAAGTAGAGGCACAGCACCCACACGCGCAGCGGCTGATGGTGCCCGGCCAGCACCGTGCCGGTGAGGTCGTCGAAACGCCCAGCGCATGCTTTGCACCGGTAGCGCTGGCGACAGGGCTGCGTGTCGTCGCAGCCGTCCCGGACGACGACGCCGCTGCCGCAACCGGGGCAGCGCACACCCTCCGGCCAGCGATGCTGGCGCACCAGCGCGAAGCACTTGGCGTCGTCGATCAGGCCCGAAAGGTTGATCAGATCGGATGCGGCCATGATGAAAGCTCCTCGCGCGAGCCGGTCAGCTACTCCCGCTCCTGCTCACGCACCAGACCTCATCAGCCCCTGACCGGTCCTGGTCTCAACACCCCGGAACCCAACAAGAGCCAAGCGCAATACGGCTCGCTTAGTTGGATTTGCGCGCAACGACTCTGGCTGTCGGCCTCCAAGTCTCCTTGCGGGCCAAGCCGAATGAACAGCATTGACCCTAGCAGCGACGCATGGGACTGCCCGGACCGCTTGATGCGGTCCGGGGTTGGGCGCCCAGCGCCGGGCGAAGGCGGTCAGGTCGAGAGGAAGATGTTGAAGACGCTGTTGGTGTCGCCAGGGACGAGGTTGCTCGTCAGGCTGCTGAAGGCGACGGCGCCCGTGTCGGTGACGACGGACCGTTCCTGGCCGGCGCCATACCGGTTAATGATAGACGCCGTGTTGTCGCTGAGCTGCTTGACCTCGCCGGACCACAGATCCTTCACAAAGACATTTTCGCCGCTGCTGGTGCTGCCCGCCACCAGGTCCGAGGCATTGCTGGTGAAGGAGACGTAGTGGCCGTCGGGGGAGATGGCCGGGTTGAAGCCGCCGCGCGCGTTTCCGTCCGCGTCGGCGCTGGCCAGCGTCACCTGGCCCGTGCCCAGGTCCTTGACGAAGACCTGC
>NZ_CAXUCH010000355.1:0-2929 GCF_964249325.1 uncultured Mycobacterium sp.
GCTCCGTGCGGTACGGCGACCACCCCGCCCAGCTGCTCGACGTGTGGCGCCGCAAGGACCTGCCGGCTCAGCCAGCGCCCGTACTGATCTTCGTGCCGGGTGGCGCCTGGATACAGGGCAGCCGCTCCCTGCAGGGCTACTCACTCATGTCACACCTGGCCGAACTGGGCTGGGTGTGTCTGTCGATCGGCTACCGGGTCGCGCCGCACCACCGCTGGCCGTCGCACATCGTCGACGTCAAAACCGCGATCGCGTGGGCACGGGCGAACGTCGACAAATTCGGTGGCGATCGCAATTTCATTGCGGTGGCAGGATGTTCTGCCGGCGGACATCTCGCCGCGCTGGCTGGACTGACCGGCAACGACCCCGATCTGCGGAACGACCTTCCCGAAGGCTCCGACACCGCGGTTGACGCCGTCGTCGGGATCTACGGCCGCTACGACTGGGAAGACCGCTCCACGGCTGAGCGGGTCCGGTTCGTGGATTTCCTGGAGCGCGTGGTGGTCAAGCAACGGATCGCACGTCACCCCGAGGTGTTCCGGAAGGCTTCCCCGATTGCGCGGGTGCACTCGAAAGCGCCGCCATTCTTGGTCATTCACGGCAGCAAGGACACGGTGATCCCCGTCGAACAGGCGCGCAGCTTCGTCGAGCGGCTCCGATCGGTCTCGCAATCCGCGGTCAGCTACATGGAGCTTCCGGGGGCCGGGCACGGGTTCGATTTGATCGACGGTGCCCGTACCGGCGCGATGGCCACCGCTGTCGGACTGTTCCTCAACGAGGTCCACCGCAGCCGTCCGCCGATTGGGGCCAAACAGGTTATTTGAGCGCCGCCCGAATGTAAGGTCCGTGCATGAGGAAGGCGCGACCGTGAAACGGCTGAGCGGGTGGGACGCGGTACTGCTGTACAGCGAGACGCCGAACGTGCACATGCACACCATCAAGGTCGGGGTGATCGAGCTGGACCCGGACCGGCGTGACTTCGGCATCGACGAATTCCGGCGGGTCATCCATAGTCGGCTCTACAAACTCGAGCCTTTCTGCTATGAGCTGGTGGAGATCCCCTTTAAGTTGCATCACCCGATGTGGCGGGAGAACTGCGACGTCGACCTCACCTACCACATCCGCCCGTGGCGGCTGCCGGCCCCGGGAGGGCGCCGCGAACTTGACGAGGCCATCGGAAAGATCGCCAGCACCCCGCTGGACCGCAGCCGCCCGCTGTGGGAGATGTACTTTGTCGAGGGCCTGGCCAATAACCGGATAGCGGTGGTGGGCAAAATCCACCACGCGCTCGCCGACGGCGTCGCCTCGGCCAACCTGTTGGCCCGCGGCATGGACCTACAGCCGAGCTTGGAGCCGGCTCGCGGCTCTTATGCGGCCGACCCCGCACCAACCAAGGGGCAGTTACTGCGCTCGGCGTTCGGCGATCATCTGCGACACGTCGGCCGGATTCCCCGCACCATCGGCTACACCGCGCAGGGGTTGGCTCGGGTGCGCCGCAGCTCGCGCAAGCTGTCGCCAGAACTGACCCGGCCGTTCACGCCGCCACCGACGTTCATCAACCACATGCTCACCCCGGAGCGCAAATTCGCCAGCGCCACATTGGCATTGGCTGATGTCAAGGAGACCGGCAAGTCGCTCGGGGCCACGATCAACGACATGGTGCTGGCCATGTCGGCCGGGGCGCTGCGCACCCTGCTGCTGCGCTATGACGGCAACGCCGACCATCCGCTGCTGGCCTCTGTGCCGGTGAGCTTCGACTTCTCCCCCGAGCGGATTTCCGGCAACTACTTCACCGGAATGCTGGTGGCGCTGCCCGTCGACGTCGAGGACCCACTGGAGCGGACACGGCTTTGCCATGAAAACGCGGTCTCGGCCAAGGAGAGCCACCAGCTGATGGGACCGGAGCTGGTCAGCCGGTGGGCGGCGTACTTCCCCCCGGCACCGACCGAGGCTTTGTTCCGGTGGTTGGCCGGCCGCGACGGGCAGAACAAGATCCTGAACCTGAATATCTCCAACGTGCCTGGTCCGCGGGAGCGCGGCCGGGTCGGCGGTGCGCTGGTGACCGAAATCTATTCGGTGGGACCGCTCACCGCGGGGAGCGGACTGAACATCACCGTGTGGAGTTATGTCGATCAACTCAACATCTCAGTGCTGACCGATGGCGCCACCGTCAAAGATCCGCATGAGGTGACCGACGCGATGATCGACACCTTTGTCGAAATACGAAGGGCTGCTGGGCTTTCCGAAAAGCTGACGGTCGTCGAAACGGCGATGGCGCAGGCCTAACGACGCGACGTCGCGTACACCCAGGACAGAAACCGCCCAATCGCAGTCGCGGTGTGCCGGGCGCGGGGCGAACCGAAAATGTCGAAAGCATGTTGGGCGCCCGGCAATTCCGCATATGCGAGCGGCGACTTCGACACCTCACGCAGCGCCGTGACGAAGTCACGCGCCTCGGACACCGGAATCAGTGAGTCGTCGCGGCCGTGCAGCACGAAAAACGGTGGCGCATCCGAGGACAATCGGTTAATCGGGGACGCATCGAGAAATACCTGCGGATCGTCGGCATGCCGGCGTTTGACGACGAACCGCTCCAAAAACGCGATGAACTCCGCTCGTCCGGCGCCTTCCGTGGAGAACCAGTCATAGCGTCCATACACCGGCACTGCGGCCATCACCGTGGCGTCGATGTCGTCGAACCCGGGCTGAAATCGCGGATCATTCGGTGTCAGCGCTGCCAGGGCTGCCAGGTGCCCGCCCGCCGACTCGCCGGTGAGCACCACAAAGTTCGGATCGCCGCCGGCGGCGGCGATGTTCTGCTTGACCCAGGCCAATGCCCGCTTGACATCGACGATGTGATCCGGCCAGGTGTGCACGGGGCTGACCCGGTAGTCGATGGACACGCACACCCATCCGCTTGCGGCAAGAT
>NZ_CAXUCH010000355.1:2939-3162 GCF_964249325.1 uncultured Mycobacterium sp.
CGCCGCCAGCCCAATACCCAGGCCCCACCCGGAATGTGCACCAGCACCGGTGCGCGCCCGTCGCGCGGCAAGTCACTGCGCCGCCAGACGTCGAGCGTGTTCGCGCGACCGTGGGGACCGTAGCGGGCAGTGCCGGTTTTCTCCACGTATATGCGGCGGGCCAAGCCGGTGCGCAACACACCCGTCGGACGCGCTATGCGCGTGGCGGTAACCGCCTGAACCG
>NZ_CAXUCH010000356.1:0-3149 GCF_964249325.1 uncultured Mycobacterium sp.
ATCGAAGACCGCCTGACGCTCGACATCGTGGTGCGCGATGGGCGCGGGGTCGTCGACCGCGGGTGGGCGATGAACGAGGCGAGCCTGGAGAAAGGGCCGCGGCTGGGCGTGCGCGGGGTTGTTCTGGAAGTCGACGGCCGGCCGGTGTCGACGTTCGGCTGTGACGGGGTGCTGGTGTCGACGCCGACGGGGTCGACCGCCTATGCATTCTCTGCCGGGGGTCCGGTCCTGTGGCCGGACCTGGAGGCGATCCTGGTGGTGCCCAACAACGCTCATGCCCTATTCGCACGGCCGATGGTCACCAGCCCCGACGCCACCATCGCGATCGAAGTCGAGTCGGGCGGCCACAACGCTCTGGTGTTCTGCGACGGCCGCCGCGAAATGCTGGTGCCGGCCGGCGGGCGCCTCGAGGTGACGCGCTGCGATACCCCGGTGAAGTGGGCACGGCTGGACAGTGCGCCGTTCACCGACCGTCTGGTGCGCAAGTTCCGGCTGCCGGTCACCGGATGGCGCGGCCAGTAACGGTGCCGGCGGATGCTGACTGAAATACGCATCGAGTCGCTGGGCGCGATCAGCGCGGCGACTGCGGAGTTCGGCCAGGGCCTGACCGTGCTGACCGGCGAAACCGGTACCGGCAAGACGATGGTGGTCACCGGGCTGCAGCTGCTCGGCGGGGCGCGCGCCGACGCCACCCGGGTGCGGTCCGGTGCCGACCGCGCGGTCGTCGAAGGTCGTTTCACCACCGCCGATCTCGACGAGGCCGCCGCGGCGCAGATCGACGACATCTTGGACGCATCCGGAGCCGAACGCGACGAGGACGGCAGCGTGATCGCGTCGCGTTCGGCCCTCACGCGCGTACCTGGGCGGCCGCAGCGTGCCCGCCAAGTCGCTGAGCAGTTGCACCGCAGAGCTGCTCACCTTGCACGGCCAAAACGACCAGCTGCGCTTGATGCGACCCGAACAGCAGCGCAACGCACTGGACCGGTTCGCCGACGCCGGCTCGCGGCTAGAGCGCTACCGCAAACTGCGCGACGCCTGGCAATCCGCGCGCCGCGACCTCGTCGATCGCAGCAACCACGCCCGCGAACTCGCGCAGGAGGCTGACCGGCTGAAGTTCGCGCTCAACGAGATCGACGGCGTCGACCCCGAGCCGGGTGAGGACGACGCGCTGCTCGACGACATCCGGCGGCTCTCCGAACTCGACGCGCTGCGCGAGGCCGCAGCCACTGCGCGCGGGGCGCTATCCGGAAGATTGGACGACGGCGAAGCCGTCGCAGAGTTTCCGACCGAGCCGCGATCGGCCGCTGAGCTGCTCGGACAGGCGAAGACGGCGTTGGCAGCAGCGACCGACGATGCCACGCTGCGCGCCCTGGCAGACCAACTCGACGAGGCGCTGGCGGTAGTCGGTGATGCCGCCCGGGAACTCGGCGACTATCTGTCCGAGCTGCCCGCCGACGCCAGCGCACTGGACAGCAAGCTCGCCCGCCAAGCCCAACTGCGCACTCTTACCCGCAAATATGCCCCCGACATTGCCGGCGTGCTGCAGTGGGCGGGCCAGGCGCGGACCCGGCTGGCCCAAATCGACGTTTCTGAGGAGGCGCTGGTCACGCTGCAGCGCCGGGTCGACGAGCTGGCAGTCCAATTGGCCGAAGCGGCAACCGATCTCAGCAAGTTGCGTAGGCAAGCGGCCAAGCGGTTGGCCAAGGCGGTCAGCGCGGAGCTGTCCGGGCTGGCGATGGCCAATGCCGAGCTCACCGTCAGTGTGACCACCGTGGCGGCCAACGACGAGAATCCCGCCGCGCTGAGACTGCCGTCGGGTGAGCTCGTGCATGCCGGCGCGGATGGTATCGACCAGGTCGAGTTCGGATTTGCCGCCCACCGCGGCACGACGGTGTTGCCGCTGTCGAAAAGCGCCTCCGGCGGGGAGTTGTCGCGGGTGATGCTGGCCTTGGAGGTGGTGCTGGCCGCCTCAGCGCGACGTTCGGCGGGCACCACCATGGTGTTCGACGAGGTCGACGCGGGCGTCGGCGGGCGGGCCGCGGTGCAGATCGGTCGGCGGCTGGCCAGGCTGGCCCACAGCCACCAGGTCATCGTGGTAACGCACTTGCCGCAGGTGGCTGCATATGCCGATGTGCATCTGGTCGTCGACACGATGGGAGAAGACGGCGCGAGCGCGGTACGGCGCGTGGACGGCGACGACCGCGTCGCCGAACTGGCCCGGATGCTGGCCGGGCTCGGTGACTCGGACAGCGGCCGCGCGCACGCCCGCGAGCTGCTCGACGCGGCCCAAGCCGAGCTGAAGTCGACGCGATAGGCTCTGTGGCTGGTGTGACAATTTATAGCTACTGAGGCTGTTGTTACGGCGCGCCTACTCGCAACCGCGGAATTCCGCCGACAGAATCGCCTCATGAAGATGTCCGTGCTTCTGTCTCGTAATGCCGATCGGCCCGGCGTTGTCGGTACGGCCCGGGTCGACCGCGACATCGATCGGCTGCTGCGCCGGGTGGGGCCCGGTGACATCGTGGTTCTCGATGTGCTCGATTTGGATCGGGTCACCGCCGATGCGCTCGTCGAGGCTGACATCGCCGGCGTCGTCAACGCGTCTCCCTCGGTATCGGGCCGCTACCCCAACCTGGGCCCGGAGGTATTGGTGGCCAACGGGGTCACCCTGATAGACGAAGCGGGACCGGAGGTCTTCAAGAAAATCAAGGACGGCGCCAAAGTCCGGCTGTACAACGGGGGCGTCTACTCCGGGGACCGTCGGCTGATCCGTGGCACCGAGCGCACCGACCATGACATTGCCGACCTCATGCACGAAGCCAAGAGCGGGCTGGTCGCTCACTTAGAAGCGTTCGCGGGCAACACCATTGAGTTCATCCGCAGCGAAAGCCCGTTGTTGATCGACGGTATCGGTATTCCGGATGTCGATGTCGACATGCGCCGCCGCCACGTGGTGGTGGTATCCGACGAGCCCAGTGCCGCCGACGATGTGAAGGCGCTCAAGCCGTTCATCAAGGAATAGCAGCCGGTGTTGATCGGGGTTGGCGCCGGAGCCGACGTGTTGCGCAAGGCGGGATATCGGCCGCAACTGATGGTCGGCGACCCCGAGCAGATGAGCGCGGAAGTCCTCAAATGCGGTGCGCAGGTGG
>NZ_CAXUCH010000357.1:0-3135 GCF_964249325.1 uncultured Mycobacterium sp.
CCCAAGAGCAGCGTCACGAACGCGGCTCCGCCTCACCGGCGTCCGCAAAAGCCCGGCCCGCCGCACGACCGCGAAATCGAGTCGTGGCTGAGCGAATTGCGCGACGGCCTAGACGTGCCCCGGGAACGGCCATCCCACGACCGCGACGTGCCTCCAGCGCCGCCGCGCCCGCGCGAACAGGGAATCCAGCCACGCCACGAACACGAGGAGCGCCCATCGGCTCGCTCACGGCAAGGTGACCGTCCAGCCGACGTGCCCGGCGCGGGCAACGCCGCGATACCCAAACCGTCGGCGGAGCAGACCCACGCGCTCCCCGTTCCGGACCACCGTCCCGACGCGCCAGCCGGAATCCCCGACGCCACCACCGCGATCCCGACTCCGCCGTCGGAGGAAAGCGACTCCGACGCGGCTACCGAGAAGCTCAACTCGCGCGGCCAGCGCGGCAACAGCGGCGACCAGACCCGTCAGCGCGGCAGCCTCAGCGCCCAGGATCTGCTGCGCCGCGAAGGCCGGTTCTAGCTAGTCCTCGGTACGCTCCTTCGACTCGCCGCCATGTGGCGCCGAGTGCGCTTCGACGCGATCCGGTTCGGCGTGGACGAGGGTCGAGCCGCCGTCGGCCGCCGCCTCCGCCTCGGGTGCGGGACCGGATGCCATCAGCGTCCGCACTGCACGGTCGACGAAGGCAATCGTCGGGACGGCCAGCAATGCACCGACAATGCCCGCCAATATCCCGCCGGTCGAAATACCCACCACCACACCCAACGGATGGATCGATACCGCGCGTCCCATGACCAGCGGCTGCAGCACATGCCCTTCCAACTGGTTGACCCCGATGAGCACCCCCAGCGTGATCAAGGCGTAAAGCCATCCCTTCGCGATCAACGCCACGATCACTGCCACGAATCCGCTAACCACCGCACCGACCAACGGGATGAACGCACCGAGAAACACCAGCGAGGCCAGCGGCAAAGCCAGCGGCACACTCATGATCGCCAGCCCGGTGCCGACACCGGCTGCGTCGACCAACGCCACCAGGAAAGTCGCCCGCACATAACCGATCAACGACTGGAACCCGGCGATGCCGGCTTTGTGGACCTTTTCGCGCACCTCGCTCGGGAAGATCTTGACCACGAACTGCCAGATGTTGCGGCCGCCGTACAAGAAGAAGATCAGCGTGAACAGCACCACGAACGCGCCGGTGACAATCTCGGTGATGGTGGTCGCTGTCGACAGCGCGCCGCTGGTCAGCTTGGACTGATTCTTTTGCAGCATGTCGGTCACGGTGTTGCCGATGTTGTTGACCTGGCCACGGCTCATGTGCACGGGCCCTTCGACGAGCCACTTGCGGGTCGAATCGATCAACCTTGTCACCTGGGTGACCAGCGCCGGCACACCATCGATGAACTGGGTGACGACGAAAGCCAGGACTCCGCCGATCGCCGCGAACCCGGCCAGCAACAGCAAAAACACCGCGAGGCCGCGGTGCACCCCGTGCCGGTCCAGCCAGTCGACGCCGGGCAATAGCAGTGCCGAGAGAATCAATGCCAGCGCCAGCGGAACGACGACCACCTCCAGCCGCTTCATCACCCAGAGCATCGCCACCAACGCAGCAAATAGCACCAACAGTCGCCACGACCACGCCGCCGCCTTGCGCACCAGCGGGTGAACCGATTCGTCGTCCAGCACAGCCATCCCGGTAGCGTATCCAGCCTGTCCGCGCTGAAACGGCCGAGAACCTGCGCAGCAAGCCGACACCCCGGCGAATCCGTGCGACGCTGATGGCGCGACCTGCACCGCTACCCTGAAGCAGTGCCGTATGACGCACCGGCCGGCCCCCTTCGCCATCAGCAGGAAGAACCTTCCCGCGGCAAGTATTGGTGGGTGCGCTGGGTGGTTCTGGCCATCGTGGCGATCGTGCTCGCGGTCGAGGTGGCGGTGGTATGGGATCAGCTTGCGAAAGCCTGGCAGAGCGTTATCTCGGCCAAGTGGTGGTGGTTGGTGGCGGCCGTGCTGGCGGCGGTCGCATCAATGCACAGCTTTGCGCAGGTACAACGCACCCTGCTGAAATCTGCCGGGGTACAAATCAAACAACTGCGCTCTGAAGCCGCCTACTACGCTGCCAACTCGTTGAGCACCACACTGCCGGGTGGACCGGTGCTAGCGGCCACATTTCTGCTTCGGCAGCAACGCGTCTGGGGTGCTTCCACGCTGGTGGCGTCCTGGCAGCTGGTGATGTCGGGCGTGCTGCAGGCGGTTGGGCTGGCGCTGCTCGGCCTGGGCGGCGCCTTCTTGCTGGGCGCGAAGAACAATCCGTTCTCGTTGATTTTCACGCTCGGCGGCTTTCTTACGTTATTGCTGCTGGCGCAGGCGGTGGCATCGCGGACAGAGCTGATCGACGGCATCGGGCTTCGCGTCCTGTCCTGGTTCAACAAGATTCGCGGGAAACCGGCCGACACCGGTGTGGAGAAGTGGCACGAGATTTTGACGCAACTGGAGTCGGTCAGCCTAGGGCGCCGCGATTTGACACTGGCGTTCAGTTGGTCGCTTGCCAACCGGATCACGGATGTCGCGTGCCTCGGATGTGCCGCTTATGCCACCGGCGGCAAGGCATCGCTGGCAGGCTTGATGGTCGCCTGTGCAGCCGCGCGCGCGGTCGGCACTATTCCGCTGATGCCGGGCGGCCTGCTGGTGGTCGAGGCGGTGCTGGTGCCCGGCCTGGTGTCCAGCGGCATGTCGCTGCCGGGCGCCATTTCCGCCATGCTGATCTACCGGGCAATCAGCTGGCTTTTCATCGCCGCCATCGGGTGGGCGGTGTTCTTCTTCGTGTTCCGCACCGAGAGCAGGGCCGAAGCCGACGCCGTCGATGACACCGCCGGAGCCGCCGCGCCGGACGTGGCTGCCTCACTACCGGGTGCCGATTCGAACAGCCCAGTCGAGTCGCCGCACATCGATACGAAACCGCCCGACGCCGCGGTGCAGGGCCCGCTGCTGCCTGCTAACCCCGACCGAACACCCGCCGACCGGCGCAACACTCCGCGCAATCCGCGCGGCAGCCCGTAACGCCGGAACGACCCCGTAGCGGCTGCGATTACCTGACTGCCGTTATCGGCGATGCGGCCGGACCCGGCTGGGGTC
>NZ_CAXUCH010000358.1:0-3132 GCF_964249325.1 uncultured Mycobacterium sp.
CTGCTGGACGGCTCGCGTGTCGTGCAGTTCGCGCCCTTCAACTCGCTCAGGCTGTGCCGAACGATCAGCGGTGCGCTGCAGGTGTTCGACCATGCATTCACTGATTTGGTCGCCGCGCCGGCACGCAGCGACGACGCTTCGGCGGTGGTGCTGCTGGCCCGCGAGGACCTTCCGCCGGGCACGCAACCCCGCGACGTCGATCCGTCACGGCCCACTGCGCTCTATCAGCTCGATGGGCTGCGACCGGTCGAGGTCGTGCCGGTAGGCGACGCCGCGATCGACGCCGCCCGCCGGGATGTGGCGGTCTTGATGGCCGGCGAGCTCGTCGGCGGTATGCAGGCGGTGCTGAGCGCAACCATCGACTACGTGCGGGAGCGCCATCAGTTCGGCCGCAGCATCGGCAGTTTCCAGGCGGTCAAGCATCGCCTGGCCGACATGTACGTCACGGTGGAAAGAGCCCGCGCCGCAGTGCAGTTCGCGGCGATCAACTGTGACTGCGGTTTGGACAGCGCAGCAGCCGACGTCGCGGCGGCCGCCCGCTGGGTGGCCCGCTCGGCAATCGACTTGTTCGACAACGCAATCCACCTGCACGGCGCCATCGGATATTCCTGGGAGGTCGGCATCCATCTGCATCTGCGGCGCGCACTGGTGACCCGCGAAGTACTCAAGCGCCTGGATGCGCTGTCGTGAACCCGGATTTCCGCGCCCGGCTGGCCGCATTCCTGCGGGCACATGATCCAGGGCCGCCGCCCAAGGACCCCGCCGGGCGACTGGCATATCAGCGCGCCTGGGCGGGCTTGCTGGTTGACGAGGGCTTTGCGGCGCCGTCGTGGCCCAAGCGCTGGGGCGGCATGGAGCTGTCGCTGCACGACCAGGTCATCTACCACGAGGAGTTCGCCAAAGTGCGCCGCCCGGCGCATCCGGGGCCGGGAATATTCGTGGTGGGCCCGACGATCATCAAACACGGCACCGACGAGCAAGCGCCACCGCTTCCTGCGGCCCGGGTTGCGCGGCGAGATCATTTGGGCCCAAGGCTTTTCTGAACCCGAAGCGGGTTCGGACCTGCCCGCGTTGCGTACCCGCGCGAAGCGGGTGGGCGATCAGTACGTGGTGTCCGGCCACAAGATGTGGACCACGAACGCGCGACACGCTGATTGGATGTTCGCACTGGTACGCACCGGGACACCCGAGTCGCGCCAACACGGAATCTCCTATCTGCTCATCGATTTGTCCTGCGTGGGCGTCACCGTGCGACCGCTGCGCGACATGACCGGCGGCTCGTCGTTCTGCGAGATCTTCCTCGACGACGTGCAGGTGCCGGTGCGCAACCTCGTCGGCGCCGAAAACGAGGGCTGGGCCATCGCTCGCACCAGCCTCGGTCATGAACGTTCGACGGCCGGTGTCGCCCAGGCGATGCGGTACCGCCGCATCGTCGACGAACTGCACCAGTTGGCGCGAGACTGCGGCCGCAACACCGATCCGGCGATGCGTCAGCGACTTGCCGGGATCGAAGTGGAGGTACGGCTGATCACGCTCAACAACATGCGCACCCTGGCGAGCGTGCTCGACGGCAACGAACCCGGTCCGGTGTCCTCGATCGGCAGGCTGATGCTGGCGGAGTTCGAGAAACGCCTGCATGAGCTCGCCATCGACATCATCGGCGCGGCGTCGATGCTCGATCCGGCAGACCGCCACTCGATCCAGAAAGGCCGCTGGGTGCGCGGCTTTTTGACCACGCGCGCCTCGACAATCGGCGCGGGAACCGCCGAAATCCAACGCAACACCATCGCCGAACAAGTCCTCGGGCTACCCCGAGACCCATCGTTGGCCGACATGAGGAGCCCGACATGACCCAAACCTTCGAGGCGGCAACGGCCGCCACCATCGACGAAGAGGATCTCCGCAAAGACCGCGCGGCGGTCGGTGTCCTGGCGGCATCACGCAACCAGGAGCTGATCTCCACGGCAACACCGGAGGCCATGCGCAACTTCGCCAACGGATATGGCGACGACAACCCCCTCTACACCGACCCCGGCTATGGGCCAAGCACGCGGTGGGGCACCCAGATCGCGCCGCAGATCATGGCCGCCGTGCTCAACGCGCCGCTGCGCGGGGACAAGCTGCCTAAAGAGTTGCGCGGCGGTAGCTACCGCGGGATCCACGCGTTCGTCTCCGGCGGTAGCTGGGAATGGTTTCGGCCCATCTATCCCGGCGACACGCTCTACAGCTTCTCGGGCCTGGAATCGGTGGAGGTAAAGCCGTCACAGTTCGCGGGCAAGTCGGTGATCCGCGTGCTGCGCGACGTCAAGGTCAACCAACGCGGGGAAGTCGTCGGGGTCTACCGCACCCTGGTGATCTACACCGAACGCAAAAAGGCACGCGACAAAGGCAAATACGCCTCGATCGCCGAGCCGGCCTACACCGCCGCCGATATCGCCGCACTCGACGAGATCTATGCGGCCGAGAAGGTGCGCGGCGCGCAGCCACGTTATTTCGAAGACGTCAACATCGGTGACGAGTTGGGGCAGATGGTTAAAGGCCCGCTGACGACGACCGACATGATCGTCTTTCACGCCGGCGGATATGGCTTCGTGCCGTACGGGTTGAAAACCGGTCGGCTGGCCTGGAAAAACCGGCAGCGCATCCCGGCGTTTTACATCAACAACGAATACGGTGTGCCCGACGTGGCTCAGCGGGTGCACTGGGACTCCGAGTGGGCCAAGGCGATCGGCAACCCACGCGCCTATGACTACGGGGTTTTGCGTGAATGCTGGATTCACCACTTCGTCACCGACTGGATGGGCGACGACGGCTTCATCATCCGCCAGCATGACGAGATCCGAAAGTTCAACTACCACGGCGATATCCAGTACCTCACCGGCAGGGTTGAGGGTAAACGAGAGGAAGACGGCATGACGCTGGTCGACGTCGCCGTCGAGGTGCACAACCAGCGCGGTGAGACCACGGCGCTGGCCGATGCGACCGTGTCGCTGCCCAGCCGCCGGCACGGCCCGGCCATGCTGCCCGAGCCGCCGCGCGAACTGCAGCGCGACGCGATCAGGATGTTTCAGCGGCACGCAGAGCTGTCGAAAGGCACGGCACATGGCTGAACCTGGCGTGCACTGCCATCTC
>NZ_CAXUCH010000359.1:0-3086 GCF_964249325.1 uncultured Mycobacterium sp.
GCCCAGCATGATTACCTGCTGCGGGTGCAGCAGCGGCAGTGTCATCGGGTGCAGTGGGTTGGCGGCCGGCGGTGCGGTGGGCTCGGCGACGGTCGGCAACTCGGCCAGGTTGGGGTGGGTGCCGGCGCCGTGGCCGGCGATGACGACGGTGTCTTTGCTGATGTCGATGTCCAGCGGCTGGTCGAAGGTGACCGGTGGGGTGTAGGTCCAGGTTTTGCCGCCCGGCCGGCCCGGTGGTGTGGCCGCGGCCGCAGGACCGGGTTCGGGGTCGGGCACCAGCGGCTCGCGCAGCGGAATATCGAAGTGCACTGGGCCGGCGTTGGCGCTGCGCGCACCGGTGGCAGCCACCAAGACCCGGCAGGTGGCCGATCGCCAGGTCGCGTTGAAGGCATCCATGCGATCGGGCGCGTCCTCCGCCAGGCCCAGGCTGATTGTGGCGCGCACCTGGGTGCCGAAGTAGCCGAGCTGCTCCATGGTCTGGTTGGCGCCGGTGCCCAGCAGCTCGTAGGGCCGGTTGGCCGACAACACGATCAGCGGCACCCGCGCGTAGTTAGCCTCGACCACCGCGGGGCCGAGGTTAGCCACCGCCGTGCCCGACGTCATCGCCACACAGACCGGTGCACCCGCGCCAATGGCCAGCCCAATGGCCAGATAGCCGGCGGTGCGCTCGTCGATGCGCACATGCAAGCGGATGCGCCCGGACCGGTCGGCGTCTTGCAGCGCGAAGGCCAGCGGCGCATTGCGTGAGCCGGGGCACAGCACCACGTCGCGCACGCCGCCGCGGATGAGCTCGTCGACGACCACCCGGGCCTGCGTGGTGGACGGGTTCACCAGTCCAGCCTAGGCGTGAGGATGCTCAGGCCGCCGCGCCGGCGAAGAACTGCAGCGCGGCGTCGTTGACGGCCTTCGGTTGCTCCAAAAACCCGAGGTGGCCGGCATCGGCGATTTCCAGGTAGCGGCCGTTGGGAATAGCGTCGGCAACCTCGCGGCACATGTGCGGCGGCGTCACCAGGTCGTCGCGGAAACCGAGCACCAGAACCGGCGCGGTGATGCTTTGGTAGGCAGGCAACCGGTTGTTCCGGGGCGTGATGCCGAGCTGGGTTCGCGATCCAGCAGTGGGCTTACTCGGCCACGCGGTGAACATGCTGATCCAGTCGGCGACGGCCGCATCGTCGTTCAGCGTTTTGGGCGAAAAGCTTTCCAGCAGACGAATTTTCGCGTCGTATGCGGCAGGTAGCTGGATGCCGGAGGCGAACAGCTCGGCTTCGGCGGTGTGGAAAAAGTCACGCGCGCGGTCCAAACGGCCGCGGGTGCACATCAGCACCGCCTTGCTGACCAGATCGGGCCGGGCCAGCATGAGTTCCTGCGCGATGAACGCGCCCATCGACGCTCCGACGACCCGCACTGGAGCGGCATCGAGCTTTTCGATCAACGCCGCAGTGTCGCCAACCATGGTTTGCGTGGTGAATCCGTCGGCGTTCTCGGTAGCGCCCACTCCCCGGTTGTCGAAGGTGATGACGCGATACCCGGCCGCCAGGAAGGCAGGACCCTGATGCAGATGCCACGTGCGTCCAGAGCCCCCATGGCCGGCGATGAACAGCACGGGCTCGCCGTTCCCGCGGTCTTCGTAAGCAAGGTTGATCACTTCATGGACGGTACAAGCCTGCGTTTGCGCCGCGAGCGGGCACCACTGAGAGCCCGATGCCACAGCAGCATCGTCGCCGCTTTGAGCTGGTCCGGTTTGACCAGGTCCTTGGCCATCAAAGCGGTGGCAGCCGCCTTGGTCGACGCCGACGCCTTGGACATGTGGCCAGAATCGAACGGCGGCTGCGGGTCGTATTCCATGGACAATTGGATGACCTTCGCGCGACTTTCCCCACCGATCTGCCCGGCCAGCCACAACGCCAGGTCGATGCCCGCCGATACCCCCGCGCAGGTGACAATCCTGTCGTCGGATTGCACGATGCGTTGGTCGTCGACGGGGATGGCGCCAAGGGCCTTCAAGGCGCTCAGCGCCATCCAGTGCGTCGTGGCCCGCTTGCCCTGCAGCAGGCCCGCGGACGCCAGGATGATCGACCCCGAGCACACCGAAGCCGTCCACGTCGACGTCTGATGGGCCTGCCGCAACCACTCCAGCAGCTTCTCGTCGCGCGCGTGCTCGACCGACGTCATACCGCCCGGCACCAAAATCAAGTCGGGAGAAGGTGTTTCGGTGAACGAATGCGTCGCACCGACGACGAGCACACCGGAATCCGCGGTGATCGGGCCGGCCTCGTGCCATACGAAGCGGACCTCGGCCTTGGGCAGCCACCGCAACACTTCATACGGGCCGATGAAATCCAATGCGGTGAAGCCGGGATACAGCACAATCGCGATCTGCATGTGTACTCCTTTGATCAGGCGAAGGTCTTGCGGTAGTGGTCGGGGGATACGCCGATGCGCCGAACGAAATTGCGCCGCATGGATTCTGAGGTTCCGAAGCCGCAGCGCGCGGCGATTGCCACGACGGTGTCGTCGGTTTCTTCCAGCTGCCGGCGCGCGGCGTCGATGCGGATGCGTTCGACGTAGGCCCCCGGCGACTCGCCCACTTCGTCGGTGAACAGCCGGGCGAAATGCCGCGGGCTCATCCCGGCCCGGCGGGCCAGCTCGGTGATGCTGTGTGCGCCGCCGGGCTGCGACTCGATCACTTCCTGTACGTGGCGGATCGGTTCGCGTTTGGCGCGCGGCATCCACACCGGGGCGGCGAACTGGGTCTGCCCGCCGGGCCGGCGCAAGAACAGCACCAGCCAGCGGGCCACGGTCTGGGCGACGTCGGTGCCGTTGTCGTCTTCGACCAGCGACAGCGTCAGGTCGATGCCGGCTGTGACGCCGGCAGCGGTCCATACCGTGGGCGAGCTGCGCAGGAAGATCGGCTCGGGTTCTAAGGTGATGGCCGGGAACTCCCGCTGGAGCTGCTCGGCGTAGGCCCAATGGGTAGTGGCTGTACAGCCGTCGAGCAGCCCGGCCTGCGCGGCCAGGAACGCTCCGGTGCAGACGCTGACGACGCGGCGGGCGCTGCCGGCGACGGCCTGGATCCAGGCGATGAT
>NZ_CAXUCH010000360.1:0-3081 GCF_964249325.1 uncultured Mycobacterium sp.
GGCCGAACAGCCGCGCCAGCAGCTTGACGTCGGCCAGCATCGGGTAGATCTCCTCGGAGCCGACAATCGAGCACGGCACGATCGGCGCCTTGGTGCGCAGCGCCGCCGACACGAACCCGCCGCGGCCGAAGCGCTGCAGCTTGTAGCGATCCTTGAAGCGCTTGCCCAGCCCTTTGTAGCCCTCCGGGAACACCGCGGTCAGTTCGCCGGATGCCAGCAGCCGGTGCGCGTCGGTGGCGCAGGCCATGGTGTGGCCGGCCTTGCGGGCGGTCTCGCCGATCACCGGAAGGTCGAACACCATGTCGGCGGCAAGCAGCCGCAAGTCTCGCTTGGCCGGATGCTCGTCATGGACCGCGATCGAGGCCATCAGGCCGTCGAACGGCAACACCCCGGCGTGGTTGGCCACCACCAGTGCCGCACCCGTGGCGGGCAGGTTCTCGATGCCGCTGACTTCGACCCGAAACCATGACCGGAAGAAGAACCTCAGCAAAGGCCGCACGATCGCGTCGTTGAAGTGTGGATCAAACCCGAATTCGTCGACGCTGTAGTCACCGGTCAGCCGCTGGCGCATGAACGCAGCGACGGCAGCGACCCGCTGGGCGAACTCGGTGGACGGTGCCTGCGTCTCCGCATCGGCGGTGCGGCGGCGCTGATCGATCTCACTGACGACAGCGGCGATCTGCTCGGCTGATGCCCGGGAATCGGGATCGGAGAGCAGCGAGGGATGCCGACGTGACGACGCGGTGCGCTGGCCGGCGCGGCGCTGTGCCGCTGCACGACTCGGATTCGTATGCAGCGGAATCACTTTCGCCTTGGAATCGCCCGCCACGATATTTACCTTCCCCCCACCCTTAGAACACTCGTGACCGACTGCTCAAACCGCTGGGCTGCCGACACGGCCCGACCCTCCAAGGAGCGTACCAACTCCGGTTTGATAATGGGAGTCAGAGCTCGCCCGCGAATGTAATCGTCGAACGCTTCAGCCGTCGTCCACTTCGGGTGGTATTCAAGTTCTTTAAGCATTCTGGTCGTGTCCATCACCCGCCCGAAGCTCAGGTAGGCGAGTTGTTCGCGATTGATTTCGGTATAGCGATTAGCCCGTCTCAGCGAATCCAGCGCCCACAGCCCGAATTCGGGCACCGGCAGCGGAATGCGGCCCGCCCGCCGAATCGCCTGCGAAAGCATGATGATGCCGTCAGCGCCGATGTTGAACGTGCCTGGCCGTCCGGCCAGCGCAGCGCGCTCCAGCGCGCCCAGCGCGTCTTGCTCATGCAGCAATTGCAGGCGCGCATCGCGTCCGACGATGGTGGGCACCAGCGGTCCGGCCAGGTAGCGCGAGAGCGTGGTGTCCATGGCGGGCCCGATCAAGTTGGCCAACCGCAGGATGGTGACCGCGATGTCGGGCCGGCGCCGGCCCAACCCGCGCGCGTAACCCTCGATGTCGATGCTGTCCTTCGGGAACCCTTGGCGGAAGGGACGGCGGCTACTGCTGTCCTCGGTGAACACCACCGGGTCGTGTGGGCTGGAGCCGTAAACCTCCGAGGTGGACTTCAGCACGACGCGGCGAACCGACGGCGCCTTCTGGCAGGCCGCGAACAACTGCATCGCGCCCATCACGTTGATTTCCTTCAGCGCGGCGCCACCGCCAGACCGCGGCGCGAACGAGGCCGCCGCCGCATGCACCACGGTGTCGACGTCGCTGTTTCGAATCACTTTGGCGATAAAGGGGTTGCGGATGTCGGCGCGGACGAACTCGGCTCGGCCCATCCGGCGCAGCATGTCCTTGCTGGGCGCTATCGCGTCCACCGCGATGACCCGGTTGATCAACGGGTTTTGCGCCAGCCGCGCGGTCAGGTAGCCGCCCAGGAACCGGCACGCGCCGGTGACCAGCACGACTTTCGGATAGTGCACGGTGTCGCTGCCCACGCCGTTTTTGGTGCCTGCGTTTCGGTCCATTCGGTTGCCTGTAGGGGTGCCAGTGTGACCGTCCGCCGAATCCACCCCATTAGCCTAATGGGCCACAGATACCACGGCGTTACTGCAGAGTGACGCTGGGTGCGCGCGGAGTTTACTTACCGAGTTTTCTGCGCTGCACCCGCGTGCGGCGCAGCAGTTTGCGGTGCTTCTTTTTCGACATCCGTTTGCGCCGCTTCTTGATTACTGAACCCATGACCCCGCTATCTCAGTCCGCCAATGCCGACAAGTGAAATGACCCGCACACTTTACCGGCTGGCGGCAGACGGCAGAAAACCGGCAGGGCCGCCCGGAAAACGACCGCCATGTACTGAGGCGGCGGCGGGATCAGCCGGCGTCGAAGTAGGAGGTTTCCAGCATGTCGTGCACGGCCTTGGCGTGCACCCGGAAGGAGCGCCCGACCCGTACCGCCGGCAGCTCGCCGTTGTGCACCAGCCGATAGACGGTCATCTTGCTGACCCGCATCAGCGCCGCCACTTCGGCGACTGTGAGAAATTGAGTTCTTGGCTGCTGGGTGTCGGAGGAACCGGTGTCCCGTGCCGATTTACCGCCAGCTGAATCCCGCGCCGATGGCCCGTTTATAGACGTCATCGCAACCCAATCAGTCAGGCCCGTGCAGTCCCACCGGCTTCCCCTCCGCTGGCACCCACACGTGCATACAGAGAGGAGAATAGCGGGACTAGTGGGGTTACTGCGACGGGTGTGGGAAAATCTATGGAAATTGCCGAATTACTCTGATGTGATTCTTAGCTGTTCAGCGCGGGTTTTCGCGGCCTGCACCGCCCCGTCGACCGCTGCTCGCAAACCGCCGCGTTCGAGTTCGCGCAGCGCAGCAGCGGTGGTGCCCCCAGGCGAGGTAACCATCGCCCGCAGCTGCGTCGCCGTGGTATCTACTCGCAAGTCGCTGGGCGCATCGTCGGCACCCTGACGCTCCTGGTGCATCCGCTCCAGCAGCATCGCCGCCGACCCGGCCATGGTCTGCGCCGCCAACTCGGTGGCCACCGCCCGGCTCAAACCCACTCCGACGCCGGCGTCGACCAACGCTTCAACCATCAGAAAGAAATACGCCGGTCCAGAACCGGACACCGCGGTCACCGCGTCCAGTTG
>NZ_CAXUCH010000361.1:0-1386 GCF_964249325.1 uncultured Mycobacterium sp.
CGAACAACACCCCTAAACAACTCAGGCGTTGCAGCGATCACTTGAGTCTGAGCCGACGGCGATCGCAGCGGTTTAAGTCTCGCGGCGTCCTAGTCCACCCGTGTGGCGTGCACTTCCCAGAACGGAGCGTGCACTCGGCCGTTGGTCAGCCACGGCTCGATGATGCGGAACCGTTCGGCCAGCGGCTTGATCTGGTCGGCCATATCCGGGTTGCGCGCGAGCATCAGGTCGAAGCTTTCGGCGCTGAGGTTGATCTGGTACGTGGTCGGCCCCAGATAGGTGATCTCCCAACCGGCGTCGGGCAACACCTGCCGGAAGGCGTCCTCGGACAGCGATCTCGGCATGCGGAAACCGTTGACGTCGTGCGCCCCGAACTCGAACATGTAGATCCGCGCCCCGGGTTTGGTAGCCCGGTGCAACGCGTGCGCATACGAGTTCTGGAGCTCACGATCGTCGCTGAAAACGTGGTAGAACGCGCAGTCGACGACGGTGTCGAAGCGGTTCTCCAGTCCCTCGAGCTTGGTGGCGTCGGCCAGCTGGAAGTCCACCTGCACGCCAGCTTTACGGGCGTTCTCCCGCGCGCGCTCCAGCCCGGTCGGCGAGGCGTCGATGCCGGTGGCCTTATAGCCCTTCGACGCGTAGTAGATCGCGTGATGCCCGGGGCCGGTGCCGGGGTCGAGCACTTCACCCTTGACTGCGCCCAGCGCCACCAGCTGCTGCACCACCGGCTGCGGACCGCCGATGTCCCAAGGCGTGGCCGCAGGCAGCCCGTGCACCCTGCGCTCGTCGCGGTACATCTCTTCAAAACGGGCCGGATCGGTCGAAGCAGTCATCTATTCCTCCACATGTGAATACGCGGGTTGACCGGGACGCTACTCGGCGACGCGTTAGGGCAAGGAAGCCACCAGCTTCTCGACCGGCACCCGCGGTCCGGTGAAAAACGGTGTCTCGGCACGGGTATGCCGTCGGGCGTCGGTGGCCCGCAGATCACGCATGAGGTCGACAATGCGGTGCAGCTCAGGCGATTCGAAGGCCAGGATCCACTCGTAGTCGCCGAGCGCGAACGCCGGCACGGTGTTCGCCCGGACCTCCTTGTAGCCGCGGGCGGCCATCCCGTGCTCCGCGAGCATGCGCCGACGCTCCTCGTCGGGCAGCAGATACCACTCGTAGGACCGCACGAACGGGTAGACGCAGATGTAGGCCCCCGGCTCCTCGCCGGCCAGAAACGCCGGGACGTGGCTCTTGTTGAACTCCGCCGGGCGATGCAGCGCCACGCTGCTCCACACCGGTGTGCAGGCGCGTCCCAAGGTGGTAGTGCGCCGGAAATCTGAGTAGGTAGCCTGCAGGGCTTCGACGTGCCCGGCGTGCGGGTGGCCGACCCGAAGG
>NZ_CAXUCH010000361.1:1396-3064 GCF_964249325.1 uncultured Mycobacterium sp.
CTCTTGTGGCGTGAGGAAGGTGGCGGTCTCGTCGACGACCGCTGAGCGCTCATCGCCGAGCACCCCGGGCCGCACCGAGAACACCGAAAACATCAGGTAGCGGATGGTGGCGTTGAGGGCGTCGTAGTCCAGGCGGGCCATGGGTCTATGGTGCCACGCCGGCACTCAGCAGCTCCGATACCGCGCGACCGGCCGCGGCAATACACGCCGGAACCCCGATACCGTCGAGGTAGTTTCCTGCCACCGCCAGCGTCGGCGGCAACCCGGCGCGCAGCTCGGCCACGAGATCGGCATGGCCCGGGCCGTACTGCGGCATCGCGTCGAACCAGCGCCGAACCCGGACGTCGACCGGCTCGACCGTCAGTCCGAAGACGGTGGCCAAATCTGCCAAAGCCCAAGACAATAGCTCGTCGTCGGACGCGCGGCGGCTCGCGTCGTCGTCGAACCGCCCGAACGACAGGCGCAGCAGCTCGACCACACCGGGGCCACCCCACTTCCGCGACGACAGCGTGATTGCCTTGGCGTGCAACGGTTCCCCGCTGGCGACCAGCACACCGGACTGCTCCGGAAACCCGCTGTCGGGCGGCACCGCCAACGCCACCAATACCGACGATGCGCTCGCGATTCGGCCCGCGGCCGCCGCAGCGCGGGGGGCGATTCCGGCGACGAGGTTGCCCAGCCGCGGGGCCGGTACCGCCACAATGACGGCGTCGGCCCGCCACGTGCCGCCGGTGTCGTCGCTCAGCATCCAGCCGGGCTCGGCGGGCTCAATCCGGCGGATAGCGGTTTGCACCCAGCGCAGCCCGCTGCGGCGGGCCAGCTCGTTGACCAGCACGGTGTAGCCGCCGTCGACTGCGCCGAACACCGGGCCGCTGGTTGCGCCCGGCAGCGCGGCCAGGACCGCCTCGGTCAGGTTGGCGGCGCCGCCGTCGAGAGCCGTAGCCAATCCAGGCGCCGCCGAGCGCAGCCCGATGGTGGCGGCCGAACCGGCGTACACACCACCCAGCAGCGGATCCACCGACCGGGCCACCACCTGCTCGCCGAACCGGTCGGCGACCAAGGCGGCCGTTGCGGGGTCGTCGCCGGAACGCCAGTTCAGCAGTCGGTTGGGTTCTTCGGCGATGTGCGCGACGGTCCCCTCGTCGACCAGCCCCGCCATGGATTCCGCCGACGACGGGATCCCGACGACGGTGCCCGACGGCAGCGGGTGCAGCCGGCCCTGGCTGTAAATCAGCGGTCGTGCGCTGGCGGTGCCCAGTTGGCGATCGGAAAGACCCAGCTCGGCCAGCAACGCCGGCACTTCGGGGCGACGCGTGACGAACGCCTCGGCGCCCACGTCCATCGGCCGCCCACCGACCCGCTCAGTGCGCAGCACGCCACCGAGGCGATCGGCCGGGTCGAACACCGTGATGGTCGCGTCGTCGACGCAAGCGCGTAGCCGATAAGCCGCCGTCAATCCTGAAATACCGCCTCCGACAATGCAATACGAGCGAGGCGTCATAGCGAGTGCACCAGCGACACCAGGTCGGTGAGCACGCCTGGATCGGTTTCGGGCAGCACCCCATGTCCCAGGTTGAAGATGTGCCCGGCCGCGCCGGAGGCGACCGCACGACGCCCGTCGTCGACCACCGCGCGCGCCGCGCGCTCCACCACCGGCCAGCCCGCCAG